>JAITVU010000159.1 GCA_031285645.1 Oscillospiraceae bacterium
CCCTACACTTTAAAATAAGGGTTATACAATGAATAAAGCGGTGAGGGAAGCCCTCACCGCTTTATGGCTATATCACTTGGTTTTTCATCACTGGATTTAATAAATATTCCCGTTTTCCCTGTAATCCCGCCATACATTTTCAAAGAAGTCGTCCGGTTTCGGGATGGGGTTGACGCCGCGCCATGTAAAGACGCCGCCGTCGGCTGTGTACAGGCCCTCCTGTATGCAACCGCCCTTTTCCCCACCGTCCAGACGGTATTGGAGCGACGTGGGCAGGCCCTCGATGACATCGGACCCGCAGTCGTCGATATAAAGGGCGGAGCCGCGGCTCGCGCCGCCCTGATCCATATAATCCAGCATAGCGCCGAGTACCATGCGCTGTGCCATCAGCATGTCGCGCAGCCTGAAAAACCGGGGCAGGCATTCCGGCGCGGGAATTTTGCAAAATGCTGTGAAGTTGGACAGTATTGCCACTGTTTCTTCCAGGCAGTGTCTGACAGCCTCCCGGCTGCGTATGGCGCCTCCCGCGCGGCTCATGTTTTCGCGCGCGCGCCGTCCTATATCCGCCACAGTGTCCACGCCTGTGGCGCTGTGCGCCATATGCAAAATTTCGGAAACCGCCGCGTCGCATGCGTCCGCGAACGGCTCGGGATCACCGCGGCGGTTTTGACTGATAAACATGGCGGCGCGGGTGCCGCCAACCTGGCCCGCATTGAGCGCGCTGCCGCCCGGCCTGTAGACGCCGTGACTGCCCGCCGCCTCCCCCGCCGCGAAAAAACCGGCGACGTTGGTTTGCCACCAGAGATCGACCGCGAGCCCGCCGTTGTTGTGCTGCGCGCACAGGGCGATTTCTAGAGGCTTCTCCGCGAGGTCGACCCCCTTGCTCAAAAAGAAATCATAAGCCGGGGCGTTCATGTGCTTAAGCCGGTCCAGCGGTATGCCGAAAGCAGCGCCCGCCGCGCGCAGATAATCGGCGGCCTCGCCGCCCAACAAGCCAAAATCGAGCGCGCCGCCAAAGGGATTTTCCCTGTAGTCGAGAAATACGCGGCGTTTCTTTTGGGCCGTTTCCATGTAGACAAGGATGTCGATGAGCGAGGAGCCGTCTTTGGCCCTGCGCACATCAAAGGGCCATTCATAGCCTTTGAGAAAGATCCGGTCCAGCAGCGCGCCTCTGTCGGGGATGAAATCGTTCAGGAATTCGCGCGCGTCGCCGCCGTCGCAATCTGTGGAAATAAAACGCGGCATCGCCTGCATATAGGTGCCGGAAACATTCCAGCGGGGATTTGTGGACGCGAGCCCATACTGCCACTCGGTAAGGTTGCGGCCCTTCACACCCGCCTCAAAGGCCATGCCGGACGCGCCGAAGTGACCGTACGGGTAGACGCTGTCTTTATAGAGCCCCGCCGGGCCGCCGGTGGCCCAAATAATATTTTTGCACGAAAACAGCACAAAACGCTGATCACGCTGGGAAAGCGCGCCCGTATCGAGACACAGGACACCGCGCACCGCGCCGTTATGCACAATAACGCGCACGGCCGCAATGCCGCCAAAGACCGGAATCCCCTTATCATTGACAGCCTTTTCGAGCGCCTCCGTCATCAGTTTGGATGTCAGGGGGCCTGCGGACGTGGCGCGACGGGCGGGATCATGATCTGTTTTATACCCGATGTATGCGCCAAAGCGGTTGGTGGGGAAGGGAACGCCCAGCTGTGCGAGGCGCAAAAAACAGGGCGCTGAGAGCGCCGCTTCACACAGGGCGATATCGCCGTCCATGCACTGACCGGAAAAGAGCGTCTCCGCCATGGCCGATACGCTGTCGGATGCCGATCCCGACAGCGTGAGCTTGTAATAGGTCTGTTTGTCCGAACCTGTATTGCGTGACGTGCCCGCCAGGATATGTTCCGTAATCAGGGCGATATCGCGCTGACCAAAGGCGTAAAGCCTGTCGGCCGCGTTGTATCCGGCGGCGCCGGAGCCGACGACAACCGTATTGAGTGTGTAGACGCGCAATGATACGCCGTCAATTTTACGCCTGGATTCCGTCATTTGATTTCCCTCTTTCGCCGGCCTGTTTTCCCGGCCGGGTGGCGCCTGCCAATCGTGTGTTGCAGCGGGCGGCACTGAATATAACTTGCTGTTCGGCTTTATAAGCGCTTGATATGGAAGCCGCCGTCCACATTGATAATGTCCCCGGTAGAGTAGGAAAGGCGGCCGGAACAGAGCAGGGATACGGCGTTCGCCACATCCTCCGGTGTTCCCCAGCGCGCGACTGGACATAGCCCGGCGGCAAAGAGCGCGTCGTACTTTTCTTTGACAGCCGCCGTCATATCCGTGGCGATGATGCCGGGGCGAACCTCATAAACACCGATCCCCTCGGACGCGAGCCTGTCGGCAAAAAGCGTCGTTACCATGGATACGCCCGCTTTTGAAATGCAGTACTCGCCCCGGCTTGTTGAGGAGACAGTCGCCGAAATGGAACTGACGTTTACAATAACGCCTCTGCGCCCGTCCAGGGGTTCCTGCGCGACCATGTGTTTGGCGGCGGCCTGCGCCATAAACAGGGTGCCTTTGGTGTTGACCGCAATCAGGCGGTCGAAGCTTTCCTCGGTCATGTCAAGCAGGTCGACGCGTTCATTGGGCGCGACGCCGGCGTTGTTAACAAGCGCGTCGATGCGCCCATACGCCGCGAGTGTTTCGGCGATACAGCGCGCGCGATCCGCCGAATTTGAAATATCGGCCTGCACATAAAGGCAGTCGGCGCCCATGCCGGAAAGGGTGGCGAGCGTGTCTCTGTGCCGTTCGGCGCCGCTTTGGGCGGTGATAACGACGGCGTATCCGTCTTCAATAAGCTGTTTTGTAATGCCCAGTCCGATTCCACGGCTGCCGCCGGTCACAATGGCGGTTTTTCGCATACAGTCCCTCTTTTCCAAACAGGTTTTCAGGTAATAGAGTCATAGTCATGATTTTCTCGCCAGATACAGGATCATGGTGTTTTTCAGGGTGATTTTATTGCCAAAGCTTAAAATCGCGTCCCGGATGCCGGCGAAAAACTTTGATTTATACGGCTCCCGCAATGTCATGTGATCCGCATAAATGCTGATATGGGAAACGTAATCGTCCGCGTTGTATTCAATTGTTTCGCAGTATTCACGCCGCTCAAAATCGGTGAACCCGTAATTTATAACGTTTTTATAGTCGAAGCGCTGTTCGTAGCGCCGCTGGGGCATAAAATATTTGTCGTATACCGCTTGTATTTTCTGATACAGGGCTTCATTTGGACTTCTGTAATCAGAACGGGTCATAAACATGGCCAGGGTTCCGCCGCTTTTCAGGATATCGCGGCATTTAGTAAAGGCAATTTCCTCCGGTATCCACTGGATTGTGGCAGCCGAGTAGACCAAATCAAACGTTGCCGCGCCAAAATCGTATGTCTCGAAATCAGCGTTGACTATTTTAAAATTGGAGTAGGGATTAAATTTATCCTCCATATCCTTCGCGAAGTTTTCGCCGAGCTCGACCGCTAAATATGAACAGCCCGATTTAGTATGGGTTCGGTCGCCTGCCCTGTGCCGGGGCCGATTTCAAGAACACTTTTCTGTTCATCAAGCCCGGCATACGCGATAATGTCCGCAAAAAGCGCATCACAATAGCGAAACCGCCATTGATCGAAGTCTTTAGGGGGAACATGGCTGTCGAAGATTTTCCTGAAATCCATAAGACCCTCCCACTATTCAGTTTCTATACTTGCCGGCAGTTTTTATTCTCCCAAGATCTCCCGCCGCGCTTTCTGACTCAGCGACGAAAGCACCACCTTATAGGAAGCGCGCACCATATCTTCAAGCAGCTCCCGCGGCACAGTGCCGTCCAGGTATACCGTGCTCCAATGCAGCTTGTTCATATAGTAACCCGGCACGATGTCGGCGTACTCGCGGCGCAGCATATCGCTGTATACAGGCTCCAGCTTCAGTGTAATAATGGGGCGTCCGTTGCGATCGTCAATACCGATATAGGCGTACATTTTGCCGCGCAACAAATATTTATACGCCTGCCACGCGGGCTGAAACGCTCTTTCGGTGGCCGGCTGCGCTTGCAGGTATTCATCCAGCCATCGTTAGCTATTCATCATATCCTCCGGCCACGGCGTCGCGCTATTTGACACATCTG
>JAITVU010000183.1 GCA_031285645.1 Oscillospiraceae bacterium
TAAAAAGCAGATAAAAACGAGCGATGCGTTTTAGGTAAAACGCGTTCTGAGCGACGGTTTTATCGCTCTTTTTAACGGATATTGGTATTTATGGTACCGCTGCAAGCAGCGGGGTATCAAACCTTTTTGGTTCATAATAGAAGAGACCTGTATTCATAAGACAAAACGCCCTCTTTGTGAATACAGGTTCTATATATCAGAATTGGGAATTTCCATCAAACCATTTACCGATGTGCGGCTGCCCATCCTGTGCACGCGATATTATTGTAACAAAACATGGATTCACACTAACTACCGATATTTCTTGGCTTATTTTATTTCTTTCAGCGTTATCTCTCCGTCACAGCCTTCCAGGCAGCAATATATGTTTTCAAAAGCGGGGTTATGAACCCAGTGATGATAGAACGCCTTGGTATGCGCGGACATTGGGTAAGCCAGAGCTGCCTGCATATTGATCCAATGAAGCGTTCCCTCTTCCGTTTTCGTCAAGGGATGCCGCCCGCTTAACTCACCGACAAAATAATAAATTGTATCCAAAGTATCCCGTGTTTTGCACAAAGCGTAATAACGCAAATCCATGCATGCAATTGCCGGCGCCTTTATGCCTGTCTCTTCCTCAATCTCCCGCAGGCAGGCCCTTAATGGGTCGCCGTGCTCAAAAGGCTCGATACGCCCGCCGATACCCGCCCACAAACCGGGCGCTATAATTTTGTGCATTCCGCGCTTCATCAGGATAACCTCATCGCGCCAGCGCAAAAAGGCTCCGGCAAACGCTCTTGTATTCATAGCGCTAACCTGCTTTCGGCTTATTACTGTTGCATCAAAGCGGCGCACAAATCCCAGTAGCGCTGCTCCGACGTTTCGTCAGAAAAGAGATAAGGTCCTTCTTCATTCAGCCAAACAAGGTATGCCATGCTGATCTTCGCCATCGACCCGTCCTCAAAGAGAAACTCCAGCGCGAGGCTGCCACCAGTAGCGGGATTGGCTTCGTTAGCACCTTCCGCCGTGATTTCAGTCTGTGCCATCATGTTCCAGATGTCATCAATCTGATCTTTTTCCGTAATGGTGAGTCGCGCACTTTCGGGACCGGAGAACTGAATGACGTCAATCTGTTTGATGCTGTCCGTGCTTTCGATTTGCGCTGTCAGGAACGGCTGCCGTAGCGGGAACGGATCCGTTTCAGGCGCCGCAAGGGCCTTGATATCAGCGGAAGCCCCCTGCGTATTGTTGTCACCCGGCTCCTGAGACGCATCGTCCGCCACGCTAAGGCCACTTTCCCCATGCTGCGTATCCGGGTCCGGCGCGCCCTCTTCCTCAGCGCCGCCGGGATTGCGGGTATCATCCACCGAAACGGCGGATGATACCGGAAGCCCCGCCCCGTCATCCCCCGGCTGGGAACAGGCCGCAAGACTCACAACAAGTCCGATACAGACCATAAAAACAGCTGCTTTTTTCATCCGATGTCCTCCATAGACATTTTACTTTTAACATCTTGCCTAATTGAAAAATCAAGCGGGCCATTCCGGCCCGCTTAAAACCGTTCATTATTAAGTGAAAAGTCCAACACCGACTGTCGTCACAGCCCACCGTCACGCACCTGTGGCAGGACGGGTCGTTATATAGTCTTTCCGGTTTAAAACAGTCTTTTGATTTTATCCGAAATCGCCCATGGGTGCGTGCCATATAATGCTTCTACAAGCCAGGTCTTACAGCCAATGTCCTCTATATGTACCGCATGGCCTTTTTAAGCGCCATAACCAACGGGACTGTCAAAACAACAACCGCCACACACTTAATGGCTGTGGATGTTGATATTGCCGTGATGATCAGCGTCAGCGCGGACTGCCCCGTCTCTTCCATAATGCGGCGCGCATAAACAAGATAAAGCATGCAATAGACGCCGAACGTATTGGTCAGATTACCAACAGCCACGCTGATTCCGGCAGAGACCACCGCCCCGCCTTTCATTTTCTCCAGCAGCTTTGAGAGGCCGCGATAGGAGAAGTAGGTGGTAACGGGAATCAGCAGCCGCGGCAGAATCGATATCAGCGGATTGACAAAAAAAGGATCAAGCAATGTCGCGGGCGCGATCAAAGCGACAAAGAGGCTGACAAGGCCAAACGCCAAAGCGACGGCGAGTCCCGGGTAGAGGCCAAACACAAGCGCCGCGATTAAAATCGGGATATGCGCAATTGTGACACTGATGATGGGCAGCTGAATCCTGCCGACCGGCGTCAGCATCATCACAACCGTCAGGGCGATCAACATTGCCGTGGACACCATCATTTTCGTTGAAAAAATGCCGGATTGTGCTTTAACTCTTGCATCCATTGGATACTCCTTACTGCTGTTCCATTGTCCGGATACAGCGCAAAAATGGGTTTATAGGCGTATAGACGCCTTTGTTCGGCGCCATGGAGATATGCTGCCGTTCGTCCGAGCGATACAGCGCAAAATCTTCCCGCATCAGTATAGCATAAAAATACAACGGCTTCAATCTTGAGCCACGCAAACATGTCACGAAATTTTGAGATATTATCATATTATTATTGTATATTTATACAATTCGGTCTTGTCCTAACATCGAAATTTTGATATAATTATGGAGAACAAATATTCCGGTCACTCGGAATCTGTACGCCTAAAGAGGATGCCGGATTGGCGCGGGACAATTGACGTCTTTCAAGCTTTTTTAGCAATGAACGGCGGAAATTTCACCGCCGGGGCGGTCATTTCGGCTTGTGAATACAGGTTCCTATACTCTATGAGGTTATGTATGCAAATAGAAAGGCTATTCGGTATTGTGTACATCCTGCTTGACAGGAAAAACATCACGGCTAAAGAGCTGGCTGCGCGTTTTGAAGTCTCCGTGCGAACCATATACAGAGATGTGGACACCCTGTCGCAGTCCGGCATCCCCATCTACACAAATAAAGGCAGAGGCGGCGGCATCAGCCTGGTTGAGAATTATGTGCTCAACAAATCGCTGATTACGGAGCGGGAACAGCGGGAAATCCTCTACGCTCTTCAGGGCATGAACAGCGTGGCATCCTCGGAGACCGCCGGCGTCCTCTCCAAACTGAGCGGCCTTTTCAGGACGCAGGCCGCGACAGATTGGATTGAAATTGATTTTTCCGGTTGGAGCAAACAGCAGGGAGACGATTTTATCCTGATCAAAACCGCCGTGTTGAATAAGCAGACCATTGGATTCGACTATTTCGGGGCAAACGGTGAAAAAAGCATGCGTATTGTGGAGCCGCAGCGCCTTTGGTTTAAGCATCGGGCCTGGTATCTCAAGGGTTATTGCCGCCTGAGGGAGGATATGCGCCTGTTCCGCATCACACGCATGAAAAACCTCACCCTTCTGAATGAGCATTTTACCGGGGAAATGCCCGAAATCAAACCTGTCAGGGAGATCGCCGTCAACAAAGCGGCGGCGCTCGTCATGCTCAGGCTGAGAATAGACGCGTCCCAGGCTTACAGGGTATACGACGAATTTGATGAGGATGTGATTGAGCGCGACGGCGACGGCCATTTCATTGTCAGCATTTGCTATTCTGAGGACGAGTGGGTGTATGGATTCCTTCTGTCCTTCGGGCCGTATATCGACGTTCTGGGGCCGGATCATGTCAGGCGGGGGCTCTATGAGCGCACTATGCAAATGCTGGCGCGGCACGCGCCCCGGGGACCCGATCCCGACGCCTGACACTACAGGTGTGGGAGCGTGACTTCCGGGTGAGGACAGGCCGCCTCGTGGTAACCTGCCTGGCGGTAGGTCTATAAACGGGGCGCCTGTTTTCAACTCGTTCTTAGAGCCTGTTTAGTATCTGTGATGTTCGCGCCCGCGAGCATAATTTTGCCGTCTTTTTGCCGAGATGGCGGGCGTGTAAAGATACTAAACAGGTTCTTACTGTAAACGCCGGTGACACAGGGCTGTCACCGGCGTTTTTCTGGTTATGTCTAAAGGGTTGCCCAGTGCCTTGTGGTCCTGACCATCTGCGCCGTGTGGGAACTTTCATTGTCATACCAGGCGGATACCCTGACGAGAGTCCGCCCGTCAAGGCCGCTTGTTTTTGTCAGGGTCGCGTCAAACAGCGCGCCAAAAGTCATGCCGACGATATCGGATGAAACAATCTCATCCTGCGTATACCCGAGAGATTCCGACGCTCCATTCCGCATGACCGCGTTGATCTCATCAGCCGTAACCGACCGATCGACAACCGCGGTCAGCTCCGTAAGCGACCCTGTCATCACGGGCACACGCTGTGATACCCCGTCGAGTTTGCCATCAAGGTCCGGGATCACGAGGCCGATTGCTTTGGCGGCCCCCGTTGTCGTCGGCACGATATTGCCGGCGGCGCTTCGCGCACGCCTTTTGTCGCCTTTGGCGTGCGGGGCGTCCAGGGTGCTCTGATCGTTTGTATAGGCGTGAATCGTCGTCATAAAGCCTTTGCGGATCGGCGCGAACTTATGGAGCTCCCGGGCCATCAGCGCCAGGCAGTTTGTCGTGCACGAGCCCGATGAAATAATCAAGTCATCCGCCGCCATAATACCCTCATTCACGCCGTAAACAACGGTTTTAACATCTTTCCCCGCCGGAGCCGCGACCACAACTTTTTTGGCTCCGGCGCGTATATGCGCCATGGACCGCTCCCTCGACGCAAACATGCCCGTACACTCCAGCACAATGTCAACATTGTCCTCGCGCCAGGGCAGGTTTTCAGGGTTTCGCTGTGACAAAACGGCAATTTCCGTCCCATTCACACAGACGGCGTGGTCATTGTATGTCACATCCGCATTGTAATGCCCCTGTGTCGTATCATATTTGAGGAGATGCGCCAGCATCTCGGGAGCGGCCAGATCATTGATTGCCACAATATCGACATCCTTCGTCCCGAACATCTGCCTGAACGCCAGGCGTCCAATACGGCCAAATCCGTTTATCGCAATTCGAGCAGCCATTTTCAAGGCCCCTTTCACTTTAGTTTTTAGTCTGACGGTATCGTACGGGACGGCGCCTTCCCTGCTTTTATTATAGCATTTAGAACAATTCCGGCAACATCACTATGTGCATTGTGACATGTCGTATTTGATATGCTGCAATTGTCCCAAGACAGATTCCGTTATTGCTTTAGAATAGCGGGCGTGCTAAAATAGAATCATACGTATTCTAAGCCCATTGCTTATGCGCTTATGTGGCTATTGGAGCCACAGGCGGCGTTAGCAGCCGCATAACCACCGATTATTCAGCCGCGCTCATAATGCTTTGCATCAATATGAGGAGAAAAAATGCAACTATTATTCAAGCAACGCCTATTCTCATGGTTTGACAGCTACGACATTTATCATGAGGACGGAAGCACAGCCTTTTCTGTGAAGAGCCGCATGGACTGGGGACATCGTCTTGAAATATCCGATCATACCGGCTGTCCTGTCGCCACACTCCGCGAAAAAGTATTATCCTTTCTGCCCCGCTTCGACATGATCATCGGCGACAATTTCATCGGCAGTATCAAAAAGAAACTGACGCTTTTCAAGCCCGTATTCACTCTGGACTGTAACGGTTGGGAAGTCCGCGGCGACATTTGGGAGTGGAATTACGAGGTTGACGCGCCATCAGGTACACAGATTATGCGGGCCGCCAAAGAGATTTTCAACTGGACCGACACTTATATCATCCAGATCGCGGATCCTCAGAACGCTTTGTTGTCTTTGATGATTGTGCTCGCCATCGATGCGGCAAAATGCTCGAAAAACGACTGATTCCCGCTGTGCAGCCATCCAATACGACCTTCCTGCGCCATATTGTGAACGACCTTCAAAACCGTTCCGGTTTTGAAGCGTCAGGCAGTCGCCTGACGGCACGCCGGAGGCGTGCGCGTTCACTATGTACTGTGCGAAATCCGCTTCGCGGTCCTATTCGTGCGTACGCGCGAATGCTTCAAAAATGGATCATTTTTGAAGGTCGCTGAGTATATAATCGTAACCCCCGCGGGAGCGAAAAGACCGGCTGCGCCGGCTTGGGGAATGGATGCGCTGCAAAGATGCATGGCCGGCTGCGCCGGCATTCGGTTTTATACCCCTTCGGTTCATAATAACAGATCAATTGAGGAGGCGTTTTCATGGCTTTAAAGCAGACAACGGTTCAACAGGGTAAACTGGAAGGCATTGCGAGCAAAAACCCGGCCATCACCGTATTTAAGGGTATTCCCTACGCGGCGCCGCCGGTCGGCGCGTTGCGCTGGAAAGCGCCCGCGCCCGCCGCATCCTGGGACGGCGTCAGGACATGCGCCACATTCGGCAACATCTCCATCATGCCCGTTTTCGCCGACACAAGCATTTACAAAAGGGAGTTTAACCAGAACTATCCGCCCATGAGCGAGGATTGCCTCTATCTCAATATCTGGACGCCCGCTGAGAGCGCCGGGGAAAAGCTGCCCGTCATGTTTTGGATACACGGCGGCGGCGCCCAGTCCGGCTACGGCCACGAGATTGAATTTGACGGCGACGCGCTTGCGGCCAAGGGCGTCATTGTTGTAACCATTAACTACAGGCTGAATGTTTTCGGATTTCTGGCTCACCCGGCGCTTACGGCGGAGAGTCCCCATCAGTCAAGCGGTAATTACGGCTTGCTGGACCAAATCGCCGCGCTGCACTGGGTACGCGATAACATCGGGGCCTTTGGCGGGGACGCTGAAAACATCACCATATTCGGCCAGTCCGCCGGGGGACGCTCCGTCGAATCCCTGAGTTGCAGCCCGCTTACAAAAGGGCTGTTCCGGCGCGCTATTATGCATTCAGCCGGAAAATACGGCGCCCGCGACCCCGAACCCACCAAGGAACAAATCGGGGAGCAAGTGCAAAAAATCATGGCCGCCAACGGCTGGCGTTCTATAGACGACATGCGCGCCGTATCCGGACGCGCGCTGTTTGACGCGGTCTGCGCGGCGTCACAAATCAGACTGCTCAATTTCTGCGTGGACGGCTATGTGTTGCCGGGCCCGCTCGGCATGTCCGTGAAGGACGGGCTTTTCCACGATGTGGACTACATGTTCGGCACGGCGGCCAATGAAAACATGGCGGTTCCCGATCCCGGCATGACGCCGGGTGATTTCGAAAAACTTCTGGCCGGGGAAAGTGAGACGAGCGCCGCGTATGTCCGTCTGGCGCAGCCTAAAACAAACGAGGAGGCCCGGTACTACGCCCTTAAAAAGACCGGCTACGCGTTTAGAGCCGCGCAGCGCAACTGGGCGCGGCGCCTGCTTTCGAGCGGCCGCAAACCCGCTTATATGTACTGTTTCTCACGGGACCTACCGGGCGACACACTCGGCGCGTTCCATTCCAGCGAACTGTGGTATGTTTTCGGCACGCTCGGTCGCTGCTGGCGGCCTATGGAAAAAAGCGACTACGAGCTCTCGGACAAGATGACGTCCTATTGGACAAATTTCGCCAGGACCGGCGATCCGAACGGCAGCGGACTGCCGCGCTGGAATCCTTTTGAGGCGGACGGCGAGCAGAGTATTGATCTCAATACGACAATCCAAATGCAAAGCAGCGACGACAAAGTACTGGCCGGGCTTGAAGATTTTTTAGCCGGGAACTGATCCAAATTCGCATGATTTTAAACACTGAATAACCCGAATCCCCGCCGTTTAAAACGGCGGGGATTCGGGTTATAGCAAAAATCTTTATATAGCGGATTCGATTTAAAACAGTTACAGTGTTTTAAATCAGCGGGCGCAGCCCGCATCCGCGCTATGCGCGGGATCCACTATGAACGACGTTTCGGCCGCCTGTACAGGCGGCTACATGTGGCGTATGCCACGTGTTTAAAACAGTCGGCGGGACTGTTTTATACCGAAACTAGTGTTTTGGCACACTATGTTTTCAGGAAAAGTTGTCGCCGCCAGCGGCTTGCGGAACAAGGCGGAGGATGAAAGCAGGCTGACGCCTGGTGAGGACGACAACGCAGTAACGTGAGTTGCTGGCGAGCGGCAACCCTAAAGTTGTAGTGTGTCAGAACACTAGTATATCATACTCTCGGCTATACATTAGTATTACGACAACGTTATGCGAGGCCTTTAGCAAGGCGGGGCTTGTCGCTGATACCGCAACGGGCAGGGCGCTGTTGTACAGCGGGGCCTGTCGCGGCATGAGCGACAAGCTTTGCCTTTGCAAAAGGCCTTAATTGCTCAAAGGTTATTTATCTTAAATACTATTTAAAAATATGACACGGGAAGGGCAGTCAGCCCTTCCCGTTTGCCTGTCACGCTTTATTTGTATTGTAGTAATTAATCAAACAGCCGTCCAGAATGATCTGGCGCTCATCGTCCGTCAAGTCCGTGAGGATGAGGTCAATTTCGCGCGCACCGGCTTCGGTCAGAATATAAGCTTTGAT
>JAITVU010000202.1 GCA_031285645.1 Oscillospiraceae bacterium
TGCGTTTGATTTTACCCTCACAAGCCTGTTTTTGCCTTTAATCACCGGCGGGGAACTGCGCCTTTATGGCGCCGGCGCCAATGAGAACGCGAATATGTTTAAACGGATATTTGACGACAATGTATCGACCGTTATAAAAATTACCCCGTCGCATATTCCATTAATCACCGATTTATCCATAAGCGCGTCAAAAATCCACACCGTTATTGTGGGCGGAGAGCAGTTAAAGACCAAAATGGCGCGGCAGCTCCACGAGAAATTTGGTGGCCGAATCAGAATCTTCAATGAATACGGCCCGACGGAGGCCACCGTCGGCTGCATGATTTATCAGTACGCGCCGGACGATGAAGGCGAGGCAGTGCCGATTGGATTCCCGATTGCCAATGCGCGGATTTATCTTTTGGATGCCGACCTTAAGCCGGTTCCGCTCTGTGCCGAGGGAGAAATTTATATCGGCGGGATTGGCGTCTCCGCCGGCTACTACGGTTCGGAGAGTCAGACGGCGGCGTCATTTATACCGGATATCTACAATCCCCCGCAGCTTATGTACCGGACGCGTGACCGCGCTTACCGAACCCCCGATATGGCGGTCGTGTTCTGCGGACGGAATGACAATGAGGTTAAAATCAGGGCGAACCGGGTGAACCTGACGGCTATAGAACGGCGGATTTTGGAAAGCGGCTATGTGCTTGACACCGTGGTACGCGCGCTTACAAAAGAGAACGTGACGGGACTCTGCGCCTATTACATACCGGGGAAAGGCTGCGACGAGGCGCGGCTGACGGCCTATCTCAGACAGCATTTACCGCGGTATATGGTGCCGCAGTTTATGATCCGTATGCGGCAGTTTCCCTTGACAAGGAACGGGAAAACCGACGTGACGGCCTTGCCGCAACCGGATTTTGACGTCGCCCGTGAAAGCGGCCATACCGCGGGAGCGCATGTGGAATTGCTGCTTGATATATTGAACGAACTATTTCCCGGCGGCGCCGTTGAAGTTGCGGACAATTTTTACGCCATAGGCGGGGATTCCATTAAGGCCATACAGGTGGCGTCGCGGATATCGGAAAAAGGCTACAGCCTGGCCGTCCATGACATCTTAAACCATCCCGAAATCGCCGCCATGAGCCTGCGTATAAAAGACGATACGGGGATTGATGCAGAATCCGCCCAAGGGGTTTGCGAGGGCGAAATTGTACATACCCCCATAACGAAATGGTTTGCGCCGCCCGAAGGCGTACCGTCGGGGTACTACAATCAGGCCATGCTGCTTGAACTGGCCGCTCCACTGCCGGAGGAAGGCCTGAACGCGGCGTTTCAGAAGCTGATCGCGCATCACGATTCACTGAGGATCAATTTGAACGTGGATAACGGCCTGTATTACAATCCCGCTCATTTAAACGGCGGCAGTCTGGTGCGCGTGGTATGCGCTCAGGGGGATGATTTGCAGTCGGTTCTTGAGTCCAATGTCGATATGATTTTTGACCTCAAGAATGATTTACTGCTTCGCGTCTATTACATAGTCCTTGACCAGTCTTGGTATTTATATATTGTAGCGCACCATCTGTGTGTGGACGGCGTATCCTGGCAGATTCTGGTTTCGGATCTTGAACTGCTGCTGTCGCAACCCGTGTCCGGCACGGTATTGCCGCCTAAAACGGCCTCCTACCAGCACTATGCCCGGGAAATAGAGAAATGGGCGCAGGACCAAAAACCCCGCGCCGATCAATGGGCGCCGTTAATAGACGCGACAAAGCGTGACAAGGGTGAGCGACCCGGCCGTATGGAGCGGCTTGTGTTTACTGTGGACAGGGACGTCACCGATCAGCTGACCGGCATCGCCAACCACGCGCTGGGCACTTGGCCGAATGAGCTGCTTTTATCGACGCTGATGTGGACGTTGAGGGATCTGTACGGCGTTCAAGACTGTGTGTGCGAAATTGAGGGGCATGGAAGGGATTTGTTGCCGGATATAAATGTAACCAGAACCATCGGCTGGTTTACGGTGATGTACCCGGTCATGATTCATATGCCGTCCGGCGATTTGGAAACGGTGATTATCGGTGTAAAGGAAAGACTGAGACAGGGCCGTGACAGCGCCAATGAGTTCATCGCCTTACAGTATTTGGGTGACGGAAGGGCGCTCGGACACCATCTGATTCGCTATAACTATCTGGGCCATTTGGAAAACACGCGTGGCGATCTTTTTAAGAGTGCGACCCTGATGCCCGTGGAAAACACATATGAGGATGAATCGGCCTCTTTCCTGCTCGAATTCAATGCGTTAATACGCAATGGTTCACTGATGGTGTATACCGCATCCCCTTATTGGCCACTGGAACAGGGCAATTTCACAACGGAGTTTTCACAGCGTCTTAACAGTGTGCTGCGCTGCTGCGTGAATCGGGGAAAACGCCGTTTTACACCGTCCGACTTTCCCCTGGCGGGGCTGGATCAGGATGAACTGGATCAGTTGTTTGCCTGATTGCCCCTGCGGGCTTGAAAATCAGGGCGCTCGAATAGAAGGGAGGAATATGACGATGTCCTTTATCAGTGAACTGATGGTGAAGATATGGGAACCCGAGAGCCTGAAATATAAAAAACTCCGTGAAGAGTACGACAACCTGTCCGACGGCGATTTCACGGCGCGTGTGTCGGCATATTTTGACGGCAAGGATGCGGATGAATCCGTCTATATGACGGCGCTTAACAGCTGCGGCTGCCCTTATTGGAATCAAAACGGCATATTGAGCGGATGCAGCTTCTGCGACTTTTTTTCAAAGCACTTTGAGGGGTTTGTATTGCTCGGCGCGTTGAAGGACAGAAACAGGGAGCGGTATGAAGCGCTGATTATTGATCGGTTTTACATATCGCGCGCCAAAGAACCCAACATCAATATGCTGGAGCATATCACCGGCTTCGACAGCCTCAATACCGATGAAATTTCCGCAAAACTGCACGAAGAACTGCTGGGGGAGGAGAGTTCATTTTTTAAAGACGGTTTTACGGTCTTGTCCTGCGAGACAAGGGCGACAAGCGTGACACCGCAGCGCGTGCGCTCATGGAAAAAGAATGTAAAAGGGCGGCTGCGGGTTGAATGCGGGGCAGAAGTCCACAATGAGTGGCTGCGCAATCACTGGATCAATAAAGGCATAACGGATTGCGATCTCTCAAGAGCCGCCCGGATTCTCAGGGAAGAGCGCTGCCTGTTCGCGTGCGACGTTATCATCGGCATTCCGGGGCTTTCGGAACGGCAGAGCATCGCGTTATTCCCGCACGCCTTCCGCTTTTGCGTCGATCTGGGCGCCATGCAGGTCATCACGTCGCCGCTTTTGAGGAAGGGCGTCAACCTGCAAAGCGCCATCAGCGAGAAGTTGGGCCAGGATTCAGAACTCACTGACATCGGCATCGGCGGCAACGGCCCTATAGGGATTCATGTTTTTTCCGTGCTTTTGGCTGTTTGCTCGGCCGTTAAAAAATACCCGGAGGATGCGTCAAAGCTTAAATTTGCGGGCGGACACTTTGACATGTACTGCCGGCATGTGAAGGAGCTGTATACGGACGGGGAGGAGGCGCGCGTCGTCAACATTGCATTGGAAGGGCTTTGCGCGTTTTCACGAACCGGCAAAACCGACCAGTTGGACATCGCGTATGAACAAATAAATTCGAGCCGGTGTTTTGCTGATTTTTGTGATCGTTTACACAGTCAGCATGGACTTGATCAGATACAGGAAACAATGAGGATTGTCGCGGAAAAAATGGCAAAAGTCTACTGGCCGGCTGATTGGAAAGAAAAGCTTCATGAATTCGGCGAGGAGTTGAAAGGCTTTTCATTATGAACCAAAAAGGTTTGATACCCCGCTGCTTGCAGCGGTACCATATAAGCCCTTTTTGGGCCGCAGCCCGGTATCGTCGGCTTGATACCCCGGGGGCTCTGCCCCGGGGAGGTTCATTATGAACCAAAAAGGTTTGATACCCCGGGGAGGTCCATTGGCGGCGGCAGCCGATCCGGTTCCTGTATGGAGACCTCGAATGAATCATTTGTTTTTACAGTCGCTTTAAGGAGTAAACAATGGGTGAATTGATTTTGACCGGCGCCAGGCCGACCGGCGCGCTGCATTTGGGCCACTATGTGGGGGCTCTCAGGAAATTTGCCGGGATTCAGCATGAAGGCGAGAGCTACTTTATTATTTCGGACCTCCATTTTCTGACCAGCCGATGCGCAAAAAGTGAGATTGCCAAACTGAAGGACAACGCCATAAAGATGATGATTGACAGTCTGGCGATTGGCCTGTCATTTAATAACACACATTTCTATTTGCAGTCCCGTATTCCCGAGGCGCCTCAAATCTATGTCCTGATCCAAAATTTAATCACGGTTGAACGCGCGTATCAGAATCCGGCCCTGAGCGCGGTCAGCGCGCAGCCCGCCGATTTGGGTTTGCCGTTCGGCCTTCTGGGATATCCCATCCTTGAGGCCGCGGACATTATCGGCATGCAGGCCGATAAAGTGGTGGTCGGAAAGGACAATGTGGACCATCTCAACGTCACGTGTGAATTAGTCGACAGGCTCAATACCGGCTTTGATACAAAGCTTAAAACCCCTGTGTGCGTAACCGACCGCTATAACGATGTGGTGGGGCTGGACGGCAGATGGAAAATGAGCAAAAGCCTGAACAATGCGGTCTATCTCTCCGACACGCAAAGCGATATCGACCAAAAGTTATCGGACTGCCCCTGGCACGCATATTGCGACCGCAACCACAAAAACGCGGTAATCGAGTACATAAGGATTTTTGACGGGGACGAAAAGCGCGTCGCTGAAATTTGCCGGCGGTTTGAAAACGGCGAAATCGCGGAGGGGGAGGCCAGGGATCTGGCCAAAGATGTTCTCAACCGGACGCTGTCACCGATCCGTGAAAAAATCGCGGCGTATGAGGAGGATCGGTCCCTGATTGAGAGCAAACTGGAAGAAGGCACATTGATGGCGCGCGAGATTATCAGGGCATCTCTGTCGCATATCAAATCCTCTATGGGCATGCCGCCAGAATTGGCCTGATGCTACGCGCTTTTGTACGTTTCCGCACCATTGCACCGGCCGCAGGCGGCGGGTCGGCGAAGTCGTATTTTGTTTGACGGATAGGAAGTGACATGATTTGATAGAGGTTTTAAAGGCGAAGATTCATGGCGCGATTGTCACCGACGCCAATATTAACTACGAGGGGTCCATCACGATATACGAACCCCTGATGCAGTCGGTGGGAATCATTGAATATGAAAAAGTGTTGGTCGTCGATGTGCAAAACGCGAACCGTTTTGAGACATATGTGATTAAGGGACACGCAAAGGAAAACCCGATTTGCCTCAATGGCGCGGCAGCCAGATTGGTGACGGTGGGGGACAGGATCATCATTATGGCTTTTCAGTATTTGGACGAAGGGACTGTGTCCGGCTACAGTCCCCGGGTCATTTTTCTCGATGAGGCCAATGAAATCAAAACTACAAAATAATGGTGAGGTTTTCGGCGATGAGAGATAGCGTAACCGAGAAAGTATACGACATTTTGGAAGAGCTGTTTATGAATGAACTCAATCGCGACACGTCCGGTTTGGATGAGTCGCTCGACGACCTGGGGATTAACTCGTTTAATTATGTGAGCCTCGGCGTCGCGATAGAGGAGGCGTTCGGTATCGAGCTGACGCTCAAGGAGCTCGATTACAGCAACAGGCCGTTCACCACAATCCGCTCCCTGGTGGATTTTATTATGAAACGAGCGGTTTAATACCCCGCCGCTTGCAGCGGTACCATATAAGCCCTTTTTGGGCAGCAGCCCGGTATCGTCGGCTTGATACTCCGGGGTATCTGACTCGGGGAGGGTCGTTTTTAGAAGCGGGCTTTGCTGTGAAGACACAACAATGGATGAGGCAGGTTGAACATGAATCTTGGACTGTTGACGAATATTGTCAATGCCGATCGCCGCTATGCGCCTGAAAAGGCGTATTGGCGCGAAAAGCTGGACGGATGCGTTGATTTTGGCCGGTCCGGCATAGAAATGGGTTCTGGAAATGAAAAAACCGGCCGCCAAACCTTTGCGGCGCGTTTTGCGCAAACATGCCGGCAAAATGCCGGGGAATCCATACAGGAGTACCTGTATCGGATGCTCGTCCTTTATACGGCCGCCCTCGGTTTTGTGCTGCACAAGTATCATCTCACGGATGAATGCATCATCGGGATGCCCGTATTTGAACAGGAATCGACCGGGCCCTTTATTAATGATGTTCTGGCGTGCCGCGTTAAACCGGACCCGGAAAGTACATGCCTTGACTACATAAAACAGGTGCGGGATGAATTGAATGAATCTGCCGCCAATATGAACTATCCTGTGGCATCGTTGTTGCCGGATACAGCTTCGGGGCGCCCGCTCTTCGGCGTGTGGCTGGCTTTCGACGGCATTCATCAAAGCTATGCCGCCGAACACCTTATGGGCAGTCTGTCCATCCGCTGCCGGTATAAGGCGGCGGCTCTGCACTGCGCAATCTCATTTGACGGCGCTGAAAGCGATATGGGTGTCGTCGGGGCCTTTTTTCGGCACGTTGAGAACGCCGTTATGCATATGATCCGTAATCCCGGCGGCAAAGTGGCGGGCATCGATATGCTGGGGGAGGCGGAGCGGCGCACTATTGAGACTTTCAGCGCCGGTGACACGGTGATACTGGAGAAAGAGTCTATTTATGAGGTGTTCGAAAAAACAGTCAAACGCGCGCCTCAGCGCATGGCGGTTCAATACGGAAACACGGCGCTGACCTATGCCGAATTGAGCCGGGATGTGGCTTTGTTAAGCGGTTGTTTAATACGACGCGGCGTGGAACCCGGAAGCGTCGTCGGCATTAAGCTGTCCCGGTCGCATGGCTGGCTGGTTGCCGTTTTGGCTATTATAAAAGCCGGCGGAATCTGCCTGCCTCTTGATCCCATGGCGCCGCCCGGGCGCACTTCGTATATCATTGAGGACAGCCGTGCCGGGTATGTGCTGTCTGAGCAATACGATCCATCCCTGGAAAAAACAAATGCAATTCAGATCAATTACGCCGCGATCAATTTTCCGGAAGACAACGAGGACAATGCCTGTGGCGCGGCGAAAATGAATGACAAGGCCTATATCATCTACACATCCGGGACAACGGGCCGTCCCAAGGGGATCATGCTTGGGCAAAAAGGCATTGTCAACCATATTGAGGCAAAGATCAAAGTCCTGGGGATCGATGAGAATGACCGGATTGCCCATGCAATGAATATGAGTTTTGTCGCCTCAATCTGGCAGCTTTTGGCCCCTCTGTTTCGCGGCGCCTGCCTGGTCCTTTACGCGTCCGGCCTGTGCGCCGATGTCTGGAGCCTGTTTAAAGCGGCGCGGCGGGATAAGGTGACTGTCATGTGCATGGTACCCACGCTTTTAGCCGCGTACACGCAAATGATTGGCAGGCGCGGATCCGGGCGTGATCTGCCGGATGTCCGCTGGATTGTCCTGACAGGGGAGCAATGCCTGCCGGACCTGATCACGCGGTTTTACAATCTGTATCCGACAATAACGCTTCTGAACGCTTACGGCCAGAGCGAATGCTCAGATGATACATGCCACTATATTATCCCGGCTAAAAAGGACATGAAATGCGTGCCGATCGGAAGGCCTATTCAGAATTTCACCGCCTTTGTCATGGATAAGGCGGGCAGGGCGCAGCCCGTGGGCATACCCGGTGAGTTATATTTGTCGGGTATCGGGCTCGCACAGGGGTATATCAATCTGCCGCAGCTCAGCGCCCAAAAGTTCATAGCAGGCAGCGCGGCGGGTTCGCTTCGCTGTTTTAGAACAGGGGATTTGGTCCGCTGGGCTTCCGACGGCAATCTGGAATATCTCGGCAGGGTGGACCGGCAGGTTAAAATCAGGGGTTACAGGATAGAGCCCGAAGAGATAGAGCGCTGTATTTATGCGAGTGGGTTGGTGCGCCAGGTTGCGGTGACAAGCCTTGGCGGCGCGCCTGAGGACCAATATCTGTGCGCCTTCATTGTCAGTGAGGATGTAACCGGCGCCGACGCAAAAATACAATCCTATTTAAAAGCCCGCCTGCCCGAATATATGGTTCCCACCAAAATAGTCGGGCTGAAAGCCATACCACGCACACCCAACGGCAAGACGGATTGGGAAGCGCTGCGCGCACACCAAACAGAGCCGTATGCGGACCGCGGGAGCACGGAACCGCTCACAGAGACGGAAGCGATGCTCACTGAGATCGTCCGCGAGATTTTAAAGGAGGAGACTGTAGGCAAAGACGATGATTTCTTTCAGATGGGATTCAATTCGATCAAGATACTGTATGTCATTTTGCTTTTGGAGCAGCGCGGGATTCGTTTAAGTGTTGAGGAGCTGCAAAAAAGGCCGACGGTTGCCATGTTGGCCGCGTATATCGATGAAAAAGACCGTGTGGAGGCGGAGAACCCGGCGCCGGTTCCACAAACGGATCGAACCGATACCCGCGTTACCGTTCGGGAAATCGAACCGTTTAACGATATTTTTTATAAAAACTGCTTTTACAACTCACTATTTCCGGTTATCCGTTCCTTTGGCCTGTCGATCGACCCGATTCTGGCCAATGACCTGATTTACTATGCGTACAAACCGGATACCGGCGATATGATCAGTTATGAGTCGTTTCAGGATATCATCGAGGTCGTCGGCGCGATGCGCATCAATGTCCACACGCAGCAAGTGAGCCGCGATATTGTGTCGGACACATGCGCCGCCATAAAGGCGGGCAGCCCCGTGATTCTGTGGATCGATAATTACTATAATCCGGCGGCGAAAAACCTGTTTAATAAAGCGCATCATCCGCATACAATTCTTGTGATGGGATATGACGAGGCGAGTCAGCATTTTGATGTGATCGACCATACGGATATCGATGCTTTGAACTACAAAAAGAGAACCATATCGTATCAGGATCTTCGCCGCGCTTACGACGGGTTTATCAGTGCGTATGGCGACCGGCCGGGCGACACAATCTACGCGTTTTCGAGAGATAAGGGGGTACCGCCGGATGACGGCGAAACAAAAAAAATGTTTTTTCAGAATTTGTTGTCCAATTCTGAAACCCTGACCCGGGGACTCGAGTCCCTGAAAGTGTTCGCCCACGCGTTTGCGTCGCGTTATACAGATGTAAATGATCTGATAGAGGACGAAAACACGCTGATGAAACAAATCAACAGCGTCCTTGTGAGCCGCCGCGTGGAGCTATACCGCAATGAAAGGCTCTTTGACGCATTCCGGGGCCCCTGCCATCTGATGCAGGCGCTTATCGAACTGTGGAGCACGCTGCGTCTGTACTTAATCCGCCTGTGCCAAACAGGAAAAGAGGCCCACAATACCATAACAAAGCTCAATAGCCTGCTCGATCGGATTACCGGCCTGGAGAACGCTTACGTTGAGACTCTTGTTTTGGCGGCGCGGCTGGAACTGGACGCCGGACGCCGGTGAATTTTTAACAGAAGGGGATGGCATGACGAAAAGGATTCTGTTTCTGATTGTGTCCGACAACGACATGTGGCGCGACGTGGAGGAGCTCGGCACCGCCTATATGGTCTCTCAGGCGAGAAAATACGGGCATACGGCCCTTATGATGGAGACACAGGCGGCACAGTATGATAACGGCATCATAGAAGAATACAAGCCGGATTTGGTTGTTTTCCCGATTTATTCATTAAACAGGGACGCCGTATACCGCATTTGCACTGAGATACGCGGCGCGTTCAGCGACCTTGTCTTGTGCGTCGGCGGGGCATTCACGGTCTACTATGCCAACTACGCGAACTATAACGCCGAGGCCATCCTACAGGGCTGCGCGGCTGTTAATGCCGTGATCAGGCACGAGGGAGAGCAAATTATCATCGATTTGCTCGATACGCTGAATGATCCGGGCGCATGGGAAAGCATTAACGGACTGGCCTATCGGAATAAGGACGGCATTCATGTCAATGACGATAACGGCGAACGGCCGGATCTGAATACCTTGCCGTTTCCGGCGCGGGACCTGCTCCGTCAAAAGCGGTTGCCGTTCGCGCAGATTTCAACATCGCGCGGCTGCACGGCGCGCTGCAGCTTTTGCGCTTATCAGCTTATGTGGAAAGCGTGGCGCGGAAGAAATATAACTTCTGTATTGGATGAGATTCAGCAGCTGGTCGAGCGTGACGGCATTCACGCGTTCAATTTTGTCGACGGCAGCTTTGAGGACCCGGGCTATAACGCCGAGAGAATGGCGGCGCTGGCGCAGGGTATTCTCGACAGGAAACTGCAAATTTCATACTACATACAGATGCGGGCGGAAACAAGCCGTAAAATCCCGGATGCCCTCATGCGATTACTGCGCGATTCCGGACTCAGCAGCGTTTGCCCCGGCCTTGAGTCGGCAAACGAGGACGACCTGAAGCTTTTCCGCAAGGCGCCGGCGCCCGATACAATGACCTACGCGGTTGATTTTTTCAGGCGTCATGATGTCAATGTCGACCCGGGATTCATCAATTTCAACGCCTATTCCACGCCGGGCAACTTGGAGCGGAACATCGGGT
>JAITVU010000205.1 GCA_031285645.1 Oscillospiraceae bacterium
ATCGGCAAGGCATTTGCAGTCCAGCGCGTAAAGGGCGTTGAGCCCGATGTCGTTGAGCTCCATGGTGTGGGTTTCGGTGTTAAACACTACATCGTCATACATGGGGCTGTTGTCGAGCCCGGATTCATACATGGCGCACAGCATGGTATTGCCTTCGTCAAAAAAGCCGCGCGCAAGGCCGTCCGGATTGGGATTGGAACCCCATTCAAGCAGTCCGTCGGCGTTGCCGTCCCTGTTCTTAAACCACCAACGATGCCAGATACAGAGTTTCGGATAATATGTTTTCAGCAAATCCACATCGCCTGTCTGGCGGTAAAGCTTGAGCAGGCAATAGGAACCCACGGGCGGCTGGGATCGGTCCGGGCTGCCGCCGCGCTGCGAGCCGAAGTTTGGTATCATGCCGTCAGGCGTCATTTCATCAAAGATGGACGCGACCTGCATGCGCGCGGATTCCGGACTGTAAAACGCCGTCATGACGGATGTAAAGAACGTGTCCCACTCAAAAAGCACATAGGAACCGAAGCTCCTGCCATTCTGTGCGCACCAGGCTCTGGACACGGGAATACAAAGCCTGTCTTTGCTCGCATCATAGATTGTATTCCAGATCATGGCCTTTTGTATGGCATCGGCGACATCATCAAGGAAACCGGAAGACGCGCTCCTTTGTTTCAGGCATTTCTCCCTGTTTGAGGCGATCAGGGCCATACCGTTCTCGGACGGTGACAGATTGCAGGTCAGGGTAACGGGCGTTGAGGCTTTGATGACAACACCCTGAATGGAGGCGTTAACGATTGTTTCAGGCTCCCGCTCGCCTTGTATGGCGATATCATAGCGGCCGGCGACCGTCGTAATCGTAAAGCCGGTGTCTGTTAAGGCGATGACCCCTTTTTTCTGTCCTAAAATTGTCGCGGTGATGAAAAAGACGATTTGCTCCCGGCTGCCCTCCGCCGGTGTCAGACGGCACGCAAAGGCCGACCCGTCGCACGCCGTTTCCATATTGACGGTAAAACTCTTATATTTAAAATCAATATCCCAGTAGCTGCCGTCCTCGGCGTGCAGGCCGAAACGCTCGATGTTTTCATAAACAGGGCTCGGATCGGCGTTGTTGCGCCAGAGCATTTTTTCAAGCAGGAATTTCTGCACTTTATCGTAGAGCCCGACCCTGAGACAGACAAGGTCCGGCAGATGAAGAAGCGCATTGAGCTCACCCGCTGAATATGTATTCCACATATGTATTCCTCCGTTATATGTTATATAATAATAGCGCCATTTAAATCTGAGAAGCCGATGAAGGCAGATATGCTCGGAGCCGCAAATCCGCCGCGCTTTAAAAAGCGCGGCGCCATCGCGCATGCTAGCATGCGCGATGCCTTGGCGGCAAACCGCCAAGAAGGATTTGCGGCATTTGGGACTTCGGGAAATCCGCCGTAAATCAATGGGTAACAGCTGAGCCGCGCGATTCATACGAGAGTCTGTTTCAGAGCGATATGCTTATATAGTCATATAGGTTTAAAACTGGTACAGTTTTAAACCACAGCGAGCTTTGCTCGCTGCCACGCAACGCGTGGATATGACAATGCGGCAGGTATTGCGTAGCATTTTTAAACCCATACAGCTATAGTATAGCATATATGAAGGTATTGTAAATACGGATATTGATCATCTCTTTGGCTTGAAGAATATGGAGCGATATGGTATAATTAAATTGGAGGAATGTCTTATGAATACGCGATTATTCAATGCCAGGATATGCTCTATGGCGCGGGGAATGGATATTGTTTATGGAGAACTATGGGTTTTTGATGAGAAAATCGCGTATGTCGGAGAAGGCATGCCGCCCCGTATGCCGTTTGACAGGGAAATAGATTTAAACGGCAATCTTGTCCTACCTGGATTTAAAAACGCGCATGCGCATTCCGCTATGACTTTTTTGCGCTCCTTCGCCGATGATCTGCCCTTGCTGGATTGGCTCGATCAAAAAATATTCCCCATGGAAGCGCGTCTTGTGCCCGAGCATGCCTATATGTTGAGCTTGCTCGCCATTATGGAATACCTGACAAGCGGAATAACAGCCGCTTTTGATATGTATATGTTTCCCCGGGAGATGGCGCGGGCAACGATAGACAGCGGATTTCGTACGGTCCTGTGCGGGACGGTCAACAATAACTCATATAAAAACTCGGAAGAATTGGTGGAGTGGTATCAATATTACAACACAATGCATGAGCGTCTATCGTGCCGGCTCGGCTTTCATGCCGAATACACATGCGCAAGGGACGTGCTTGAGGGTGTGGCGCAGGCGGTCAGGTGTTTAAAGGCGCCTGTTTTTTGCCACAATTCGGAAAGCAGGCGGGAAGTGGAACAGTGCGTTGCGCGCACAGGCATGACGCCTACCACCTACATGGATCGCTTCGGCCTCTTCGAGTATGGCGGCGGCGGATATCACTGCGTCTGTTTGGACGACCGCGATACGGATATATTCAGCAAAAGGGGACTCGCCGTAATTTCCTGTCCCGGCTCAAACAGCAAGCTCGCCAGCGGCATCGCGCCAATCAAGACGTTTGTCGATGCCGGCATCCCTGTGGCGATTGGAACGGACGGCCCCGCAAGCAACAACGCGCTGGATATGTTCAGGGAAATGTTTTTATTGACGGCGCTTCAGAAGCTGGATACAGGGGACGCATCCGCTCTTCCGGCCGGGGATGTGCTCAAGATGGCCTGTGTGACGGGCGCCCGGGTTATGGGGCTTACAGAATGTGACAGCTTGGCTGCCGGGAAGTATGCGGATCTTATTGTGATTGATCTCATGCAGCCCAATATGCAGCCCCTAAACAATATTATGGACAATCTTGTCTATTCGGGCGGCAAATCGGTTGTTAAAATGACGATGGTAAACGGCCGTATATTATATGAGGACGGCCGGTTTGATATCGGGGTCGATCCAACCGCCGTATATGCCGCCGCAAACCGCGTTATTCGTGACATGAATATATGACCGGAAAATTATGAAATATATTATTTTTATCTTATTGAAATGACGTGGATTATGGGGTATGATACATGAGAAGGCATGGATGTTTTCGGGAGGCAATTAAATGAGCAAATGCATATTGTGCGGAATGAACGCTGTTTTAAACAGGCAGGATAATGCGAGCAGGACAATCTACAATTGCCCGAACTGCGGCGTTTTCGTTATTTCCGATGTGGTGGAGCAGGAAGTAGAAGCCAACAAAAGCAAGCTGGCGGCTTTTCTTGTGCACCGGAACCTGTCAGGAAATAGCGATATCCTCATGATTTCACTTGAGAATGTATCCAAGGATAAAGGTTATGTTCACATGACGGTGGAACAGATTGTCAACGAGTTTCCCGAATCGGTCGTCAAGCGTGTCAATCTGGCGCTCGAGAATCTCGTAAACAAGTCCGAGTATCCCGGATATGAGATCAAAATAGAAAGTCTACGCGCCGGCCCCATATTTTATCTCGACAAGATCAATTTTGACTCAATGGCTTTTGCGATCACGGCGTTGGAGAAAAAGGGTCTTATTGATGTCAATCATCACGGCTCGTCATCATCCTTTTTCCCGTGCGGCGTTGTGGTTAACGCGGAAGGCTGGGAGATGGTGGCCAGGTCAGAAACCGAAGCCAATGCCAGTGACAGCGTGTTTGTGTCCATTACAGGCAGTGCGGATTACAGCAAAGACTATACCGATTCTGTTATGCGCGCCTGCAAAAGAAGCGGTTATGATGTCAGAACATCCGCGGAGCTTGGGAGCGATATGTCGATCGGGCACAGGCTGATTGCGACAGTGAGGGACAGCCGGTTTATCATATGTGATTTGAGTGACGCGTCGCCCCATACGTATTTTACCGCTGGCATGGCGCGGGCGCTTGGCAAAACGTTGATTCTTTCTTGCCGGTCCAAGGATAAGAAAAAACTCAAAGTGGATACCGAGCAACTCAGCGTTATGTTTTGGGATGACTCCACAAATCTGGCCGGAGTTATGGAAGCGGCAATCAGATCGTTAATTTTTTAAATATAACGAAAAGCGCCGGATTGATCCGGCGCTTTTATTGTACACATTATCAAAAATAAACTACGGTCTGAGCGGGTGATCCTGATTATGAACCGCGCTTGATCAGGCATCGAGTATAAAACTAAATCCATTTATGTAAAGTATTGGGATGGACGCCCGCGCGCGTTAAGGGCAGCTCGTGTTCCTGTGAAAAACCGGAAAAAGCCCGAACCATATTGTCCGTGAATGAAAAACGGTATCGCTTATCAAAATCAGCATATAGGCTGAAGTAGATGACGCCTTTTTCGGGCAGGAAGACAAGGGAAAGAATTGTGGGAAACGCACCGCTGTCCCGACTGGTTTTTTTAAGGACATAAAAAGCATCGTCGGCGTCAACCTCAGTTCTGACAGCCAGCATTTGACAGGTGGTTTTATAATGCTCGTCGGCATCGCGGCCTTCGCCGAACGGAAAAGACAGATAATCGGCCGCGGAAAAATCCGTCATGACTGAGAAACCGCCGGAAGAGCGGTTACTGTCCAAATATCCCCGATCCGGCTCGACACTATATACGAACTTGTTTTTCCCTTCAGCCACGTTCCGAACACTGTGTCCCGGCATTTTCACAATATCGTGCCTGTTTAAATAATGCCCGAACTGATCCGGGGCGACTCTTTCAAGCAGAATATCTTCCAGCAAGGCGCCGGTATGGCCTGTCTTTTTGCTTTGTTCTTTATAATTACCGTAGCCGTGGAGAGCGGGTTCAAGCATTGGATTGCTAAAAAAGGTCCCGTTTTTGTTGATGCTGATAAATGAGCGATATCCTGACCCGTCATCGGCCATAACCGTAAAGCGTGCGGCGTCATGCAAAACAATTTTGCAGTTATAGGGAAAATCAAAGTTCATGCCCATGACAGGCTGCGGCAAGAATGTCACAAAGCTTGTGCACATGAGGATTCCCCCTCTCTTAACTATGTTTATGAAACTTCTGAAAATGGATGGAATTCCGGCTACCCTTTATTATTATATAACAGAAAAACACCGTTTTTTGGATTATTTCGTTATGATTCTGTGACGCATGCCGCCGTATACGCATACCGCGTCCTGTCAATGGTTTTACCTGACGTGGTATTGAGTCATCCCCATCTTTATAATAAACCGAAAATCGGTCATCTTGATACCATGGCCAATATGGTTGGCCTTTAGGCCTTGTCCCGGGAAGGTTCATTGTAACAGGGGAGGGCAAACCAGAACATGCTGCCATGTCCCATTTCGGACTCCACGCCGTATTCCACACCGGGGTGTTTGTCGAGAATAGATTTTACAATCGAAAGGCCAAGCCCCGCTCCTGTAACAGCGCGCTTATGGTTTTCTTCCGCCCTGTAATAACGGTCCCACACATGGTCGAGGCTTTCGGGCGAGATGCCTTCGCCATAATCAATAATCTGGATATGGATTTTGCCGTTTTGAACGATTTGGTTGACAGTTACCCGTTTATCGGGCCCCGTGTAGGTCATGGCATTGATGAGCAGGTTGTAGATAACCTGGGAGATTTTTGCTTGATCGGCAGACACCAGGGCGGATTGGTTGCTGTTGAAATCAATGTGGTAATTGTCATGCTCACGCAGGCGTGAAAAGCGGTTGATGATGTCGTTGACGGTGTCCGTGATGGAAAATACCTCAAAATCCATCTCGTTCATATTGGCTTCTATCTTTGAC
>JAITVU010000227.1 GCA_031285645.1 Oscillospiraceae bacterium
GTAAACTGGAATAGAACGGGAACAAGGTATCTAAATCCAAGAATGTGAGGACGTTACTTATGAAAAAGAAATCTGCCGTCATAATCGCGATCACAGCTTTATTGGGTCTTTGCGCCGCACTTTATTACCGGAGCAAGAAATCTCCCCGTGATGACTGAGTAAAAATATTTCATGAGATCAGCCCGATCTCTTTGAGAATTTGAATCAGATTGATTGTCATCTCATCTTTTGTCACTGAAAATGCGCCGCTGATCCACCATACAAGCAGGTTTGAAATGCCGGAGGCTAAAAATACCGCCCGCATGCCGATCTGCGTCTCCGACGCCGTCCCCATGACAGGGTGTCCGGACAGCAGATGGACAAAATCGCCCACCATTTCGAGGTGCAGTATTTTTTCCAGTTCCCTGTTGCCGTCAATCAACAGGTTTTGAAACACACGCCTATTCTCATCAATCGCGGCGAGTATTTTGTCCAGAATGTCATGAATATCATCTTTATCGGACCGCGCCGATATATCGCTCACAAGCTCTTTGATGCAGTAGTTGGTCAGGCGGTACTTATCCTCGAAATATACATAAAAAGTTGTGCGGCTCACAGACGCCGCCATACATATATCATTGACGGTGATGTTTTCAAAATCTTCGTCGGCCAGCAAATTAAACATCGCCTCATATAAAGCGCGTTTTGTGCGCCTGGAACGCATATCCTTTTTCGCCGTCAAAACAACAGGCGCCCCATCAAGCCGCGCCTTCGCGCGGATACCATTTTTTTCGTTTCGTGAAACCGTTTTGTCGTCTCGATTACCCGCTTTTTTATGGCGGGAAGATTCATAGGCACTCATAAGCGTTCCTCCTGGACTCTATTGTAAGGGAAGTCACATTATTTTTCAACCGCATGGAGGTGGTTCAGTTGAGCCTCTCAAAAACACTGAATTCCGCGGATGCCGAAACAAGAAAAAAAGCGCTTCAGGACGAAATCACCCGGCTGCAAGAGGGAATTTCCCAGGAGTACACGCGGCTTGGAAAAGCAGTCGCGGCGCTATCCGAGGAACGAATGCGGACGATCAACAAAATGGTGGACCGGCTCATCTGCTGCAAACAGGAGTATCTGCAAATAAAATAGGGCAAAGAGCCCTTATGTTAAACAAAACGACTGTATGCGACCCCATATATGGATCCTGTTCCCGCCGAAACCCTGTTTACAGGGACTCATTCCATTTACTTCCCCATATACAATAGAGAGGGGTGCTTATATGTTGTATTCAACTTTCTCGGAACTGGTTCTCTACTTCTTCCTCTACGGTTTTATCGGGTGGATTGTCGACACAACTGCCGCGTCTGTAAAAACGCGCAAATTTGTGAATCGCGGATTCCTTCAGGGGCCGTTCTGCCCCGTATACGGATTTGGCGCCATTGCGATTTTATCCGTGACCATCCCCTTCTCTCCCTCGTGGGGTCTTGTCTTCCTCGCGGCCGTCCTGATTTCTTTCGCGATATGGACTTTTTCAACATGGTTTTCCAACAAAGTTCTTCAATGGCAATATATCCCTTATCTGTGGATGATGTCGGCTAAGAATCTGATCATATTCACTCTGCTCTTCGGCGGCACAGGTCTTTTGGGCGTTTATGTCGTCCACCCTACCTTGCGGCGATTTGTCGGGGTGTTGGAGCCGTCTTACCAGCGCGTGCTGGCCTCCGTGCTCATTGTCTTTTTTGTGCTGGATTTTCTGTATTCCCTGGATTTGGCCGCCGGACTCGGCGAGCGCCTTAAAAAACTCAAACAATATCTGTCTCAAATCGATCATTATGAAATAGGCACAAAGTGGTTCGACCCCAATGATTTGCCCGGCAGCGTCAACCGTTTGCGGGACATGTGTCAAAAAGAAGAAAACGGCCAGGCGGCGGAAATCCTGAAAGATCTCGACGATATTCTGGGCAGGCAGGATCGAAGCCTGCGCTTGTTGCGCGCCTATCCCCAGGGCATCGGCAATACATGGGAAGGCCTGCATGATTACTGGGAGAGCAATCGTGAGAGTCTTAACAAACGCCTTAAAAACAAGGCGAAAAATCTGGGCCGCAAAACCGTCTCCGCCGCGAAGGAACTGAACCCGTTCAGGGCCGACGGCATCAGCTTCTATAAAATGGTGTGGATCTTCACCATCGCCAGCGTTTTGGGCTACCTTATTGAGACCGTATGGTGTCTGATCACCAACGGCGTCATCGAAAGCCGCCAGGGTATGATTTACGGCCCCTTCAATCAGGTTTACGGGTTTGGCGCCGTGCTCATGGCTCTGCTATTGAGGCCGTTCGCGAAAAAGAACGACCGCTGGCTGTTCTTCGGCGGGGCTCTGGTCGGCGGCGCTTTCGAATGGGTGTGCAGCTGGCTCCAGGAAAAAGCCTTCGGCACCGTGTCCTGGGAATACAGCGGGCATGCCCTGTCCGTCGGCGGCGGGCGCACCAGTTTGCTCTATATGTTCTTTTGGGGTATTCTCGGCGTGTTTTTTATGAAAAGCATCTATCCCCGCATATCGAGGAGTATTGAGCGCATTCCAAAGCGCTCGGGAATAGTCTTTTCCTGGATCCTGGTTGTGGGGCTGACAGCCAACATGTTAATATCGGCCGCAGCTGTCTATCGCTGGTCGAACAGAGTCCAGGGCGCTCCGGCCCAAAGCACCGTGGAGGTCTTCCTGGACGATTTCTACCCGGACGAGAAAATGAAGGATATTTATCCCAACATGCAGTGAGTGAATTTTCAGACCGGCGACGCCGTGGCCCGGGATCAAACCCGGCTCAACAAAACCCATGCCGCCACGGCATTATAGCGATATGCTGAACAGAGGCTCTTTCACGCGGCGGCTCACGGCTCAATTAACCCCTTCGTTTAAACATAGTTAAAGGCAGGTGATCATGTGCTGCGTTATTTTCTGCAGACCTTGTGGCGGTTTGTCCTGCTCTATCTCGTATTTGCGCACATCGCCTCGACAGTGCCGTGGATTTTTCAAAAGCGCGTTGGCGCACAGGCGCGGGAACGACTTTCCGATACCGATTTTTACGGCGGGGATGCCGGTGTGGACCGCGTCGCCCTTGTCGAGGAGCCCGGCGAATCCTTCGCTATCCGCGTCCAACTGCTGCGCCACGCGGCGAACACGCTTGATATCGCTTATCACGCCATTCAGGAGGGCGTCACCACCGAAGCTTTTTTGGGCGAAATTCTCATCGCCGCCGACAGAGGCGTGCGCGTACGCATTCTGATTGACGCGAAAACCGGGGT
>JAITVU010000376.1 GCA_031285645.1 Oscillospiraceae bacterium
CACAGCGGCCGGAACAAGGTAATACTTGACAGGCCCGTTCGTCATATAGGCCAATGTCGCGCACGCAAAGCCCGACAGCCCAATTAAAACACCGGATGTTTTGATGTGCCGGTATATAAAGTCCTCACCGGACGCCAGCACACCGTTCCACAGCGGTATGCGGTATTCGGCGGCCGTTGACAGGCGGCGCCGCGCCTTCCACACAAAAAAGACCCGTACGGCGCCGCGACGCACCAACGCCGCGTCCGAAAGAAAAATAAGAGACAGCGCAACCAGACACGCCGCGCCGATTATAAGCACCGCGGCCAACGCATTGGAATCTTCCTGTCCCGAAAACAGCTGATTGCCGGATAAAAGAAATGACGCGAACAGAAACAGCGCCTTTAATACATACGCACAGCTCAGGCCCGACCAGGCCGTCGACACAAAGCGATCCCGCCAGCGGGCAAAAACATAAGCGCCTTCCTCCGACCCGTCCCGCATGACCGGCGGAGACGACACAAGGCAAATAACGGCGCCGGCCATGCGTTTTATAAACAGCAAAGATGAAATAATGGCTGTCACGGCCACAAAAAGGCCGAGCGCCACACCCGCGTAAATCATCACCCGGCCCGGATCAGACGCCATGTCATCGTACGGCTGAAACCAGTAAGGAACCGCCTGCGCGTCCAAGTCCGCCTGTCGCGTGAATAACGCCGCATAAAAGCCGGCTCCAACGCTTGGATAGGGCGGCATAAAAAATATCTCCCGCGTCTTGCTCAGCACCATCGCCGCGAGATTCGCGGGAACCAGCACAGCCGCCACCGTTATTATAAAAACAAACATTTTTTTGAGGGAAACACGAATAAGCTTTCTTTTCCGGTACCCTGAGGCCGCCGCCGACATTAAAGACGACACGGCGAAATAGGCGAGCAGCAACACCGCGATCAGTCCGATCAGGCGGCCGGACATGCCGCGCCCGACAAAAACGCCATATAAGCTGTTAGAGCCGTCATACCCCACGCCGACCGCCGAATGTCCCGTAAAAAAACCGAAAAAGGCCTCAAAGGCATCGGCCAGGCGAAAAAGCCGCAACATAAAGCCATAAAGCTTTTCAGCCGCCACCGCGGCTAAATCAATATCTGGCAGAACCTCAGCCAGCAGCACAGCGTTCACCTTACTTTCATATGGGCTCTTGCGTATCGCGCCAACGCCGCGACAACCACTAAAGCGGCTAAAACACCCGAGACGATCAACCAGAGCGGGACGACGGGCGCGCTGAGAATCCGAAATGTGCGCACGCTCATATTCCCCGCCCGATCCACAGCCTCAACATGGTAATGGCCGGGCAAAACATACCGGCCCCCCTGTTTGACCGCCGGTTCACCATCCCTCAAAACGGACACAACCGCCGTGTCGTCGTCGCAGTACACAGACACCGGACCATCCGTGTCCATACCGTGCATGGCGCCTCCCAGCGTGAGTGTCGGCGGTGTGCCGTCGACAGTCGTCTTCACCGTATACACGGGCATATCCTTCCCCGCCCCCACAAGCTCCAACGTCAGCGCGCCCTCGTCCGCCGTATAATAATAACCGGGCGAAGCCGGCTTTTCCCACGCTTCATCGCCGCGGGCTACCCGAGCAATGGTATAACCCTGAGCGGCGTTGTAGAAAAACGGGCCGCTTGTGAATCGGCCCAGAATCCTGAAGTCATATGTGTAACGGATTCTGTCGGAATTCTCCGGCCCGTCGGCGTCCTCCCAAACGAAAAGGCGGTAGCACCCGGGCTCTGTAATGGGCTGCCCGCTTACATACGCGTATTCCATGTCGTCGCGATAAAGGCTGTATTGCCGCGCGCCCGGCAGATTGACGGCCGCCTGCGTTCCGGAGTCCCCCACAAATCCGTTCGGGACCGTGCTCTCAAACGAGAAGCCGCTCTCCGTCCTGTGGACAAAGACCGCCTTCTCCGCATCGTATGTCTGCCACAGAAAGCCCATAATATCCGGCGGCGGATCCGCTTCGCCCTGTGTTTGCGGCGCCGCGGTTGGGTTTGAAGCGGTACCGCCGCTTTCGGCAGCCGCTTCATCCCCTGAGCGCGAATCCCCGGACATCAACGGAAACAGGGACGCGTCGGAAAAAGCCAGGACGGCCTCAATTGTATCACGGGCCAAAACGCCTTTGTAAGACACCTGTATGGACAGCATTTGATCAACGCCCACGTCGGAACCGATTTCGGCCATCGCGGCCTCAAGCGCGAATTCGCCCGAATCGCTCGCGCGGTAACGGGAATCGACGGGCTCGATCGTCACACCGTCCGGCACGGCCGGCTCCGATATGGGGACAAAGCGTATCTGACCCCTTTTGGCCGGCGACTCATCCTCCCTGTACATGAGCGATTCGCTCAGACGTTCCGCGTAATCATCGGCCATGGCGGATAAAACGGACTCCGCCTGTTTTGCCGGTATTTCAATATCATAAACCGGGCCCGAAAAAAAGGGCGTAAAGGCCCGTATCAAACAGGGCGTGTCGGCGTCAAGGCCCGCCAGGTCCCCGATATCCAGCCTGACGGCGGCGGAAACGGCCGCCTCCGAGGTTGGAACGGTGTAAACAAGCGTGGCCATACTGTTATGTAAAATGATGTCGGGCGTGGCGGTAACGCTTTCCAAAACGGTGAGCAAACGCGTCTCATCAACACCAAAAAACGCTTCAAAATCGGCTCCGGGCGTCCATTGCGGGGTTGTGTCGTCAATGGGGAGCTGACGGATGCGCACGAGAACCTCCCCGATGCGCCCGCCGGAATCCCCATAGCCGTCCCCTTCGTAACCAAACCAGAAAACCACGTCGCCGTCGCGGGACGCACCCGTATCGTTGGGTTTAAGCAAAATCGTAATTTGATGCGCGCCGTCCATTTCCAACGATACTTTTTCCGGTGACACAGTCTCAATAAATCCCCTGTTCAGACCGTCAATACCCGTTTCAAAATAGGGGTTATCCGTATACGGCGCGCCCTCGACCATAAAATTAAAACGCATAACCGTAACATGGCCGGGCAGCGTCAGCTCGTAATGCGACGTTTCATTGGTGTGGGCGCCGACGCTCAGGTCCTCAATTGATACGGACAGTGCGGCCCGGACGCTTAAAACCGGCATACCCAGCAGCACCGCAATCAAAAACGTGCATAACAGCGCTTTGCCGGCCCACAAGCGGCCGCGGTTATTAAAAGCTTTCACATCCCGCACTCCTGAATAAATAATTTAACCATATGTCAATTATAAATCATTAAAGCAAACAGTGCAATGCCGAATGGACATTGCACTGTGATCTTTTATAGTAATATATTGTTAAAATGACGGCGCCGCGATGTCGCGGGCCTCATCATCCGTTAAGCAGCCATGCCGGACCATGCTGGCGAGCACCGCGTCGCGGCGTTCCAGCGCAAGCTCAGGGTTCTGCGTCAGGTCATATACAGAGGGGGCATTGGGAATCCCGGCCAGCAATGTGCACTCGGCATCCGTGAGCCGGGACGGCTCCTTGCCGAAGTAACCCATTGCGGCCGCATGAACCGTGTAATAACCGGCCCCATAGTAAATACTATTGACATAGAGCTCCAGAATCTCATCCTTGCCATAATTTTTTTCTATGTCGAACGCCATAAAGACCTCGGCAACTTTGCGTACAAGCAGCTTTTCCTGTGTAAAATACATGTTTTTGGCCAGTTGCTGGGTGATGGTGCTGCCGCCCTCCACATAGGCGCCGGCGCGGATATCATTTATAACGGCGCGCCCGATGGCAATGACGTCGATTCCCGGGTGCTCATAAAACCGGTGATCCTCAACGGATACCACTGCGTCGATATAAATTCCGGGCAGTTCGTCAATGCCGGTATAATTCGCCTGCGCCTTAATCTGCTGTACCTTATCCGCTATGGACGTATCCCCGACGGCATCCCGATACATGCCGTAACCTTGGGCAGTTAAGACCCCGGCCATTATGATCACAGCTAAAAGAATCAGGCAGAACACGATCTTAATTGTTTTAACTATGATCTTCATGTAAAGACCATTCCTTTCGCAAAGCTCAGGCACAAATAGACCATGAAAAGGAATGGTCTTTTTGTGTATCAATTGCGGTTGCCACCCGCTGGCGGCGAGAAATTGGCACATCCAATGATTTAGCGTGATTTTTCACGCTAACATCTCCCTTTGACGCGAACCGCTAAGAACCATCCGGTTACGGTGCTGTTTCCATGCGCACAATATTATAATACGCCCGCGCCGTTCCCTTGTAAACCAATGTATAAACCAACGCGTAGATCAGGACTGTTCCGGCCGTCGCCACCGCGAGAAGCGGTACGTTGCTTACGCCGAAAATCAACATGGCGCGGCTGATCGGATGAAACGCGAAAACAATGTGAACAGCCGCCACAATCAAAGGCATAAAGAAGACGGACAATATCTGGCTGTTGATGGTCTTTTTCACTTCCGAGCCGCTCATCCCGACCTTTTGCAGGATTGCGTAGCGGTCCGCGTCGTCGCTGCCTTCGGATATCTGCTTGTAGTAGATGATCATGGACGCCGCCATTAAAAAAAGGATGCCAAAGTAAATTCCCAGGAAGAGGAAACCGCCGTTTGTCGCATACCACTCGTCCCGGCCGGCATCGAGCCTGAATGTCTCCGATGTGCTGATTCCCTGCGCGTAGGTGTTCACATCCTCGATAAAGGCGCGCTTGGCTTCGGACTCGCCGGTTGTGTCGAAAGCAACGCTGCGCCTGATAAGCGCCGCGCCCGCGTCCACCTTTGCCCTTGCCGCGGGACTGGCCGCAGCCGCGGCCGCGAGCGCCTGATCGTCCGGCAAAACCAGGACAAGGGACGGGACGGAATAGTCCTCTCCGTACGTCATCTGATTGTAAACGGGAATCGGCCTGACGGCGTACTCGATGCCGTCGAGCGTCAGCGTTTCACTGTCGTAGGACTGGCCAACCCAGAACATCAACGCCTCGCCGGAAGCCAAGGTCTCGTTTTTCTGTTCGGCGCTGTTGTATACATCGAGCGTCATCAAAGTCAGATCGACGCCGGCCAGCGTGCCGATGTCGCCGTTGTCTGAGGTGTATTCGCTGCCGTCCCCCCCGGCGAAGAGCGATATAAATGTAATATCGTGCGTCTGCGTCACCTCGAGGTTGTTTTGCTCAAGTAGGGGTTCTATGCCGTCCAGAACCTGATCGGCATCCGTTGCGTCGTTGAAGTACAGGGTGAAGTAGTGGGGATAACGCTGCCGCAGCGAGTCCTCCGCCCCCACATAAAGGGACACGGTGGCGCTGACCGTCACAAGCACCATACAGGAGAGAATACAGATGGCCGAGAGGCCCGTCGCGTTCTGCTTCATGCGGTAGATCATGCCCGATATTGTGATGAAGCGCTTAGGGTGATAATATATTTTCCTGTTCTTTTTCAGCAGCTTAAGCAGCGCCACGCTCCCCGATGTAAACAGGCAAAATGTTCCGATAATAACAAGGAAAGCGGCGAGCAAAAAAATCAGCAGCGCGTCGACGGGGCTCTCAACCGTAACCGCCAGGACATATCCGGCCCCTGTTGTCACAAGGCCGATGACAGTGAGCAGCCACGACGCCTTCGGCTCCTTCTCCCCCTGGACGCCGCCAGCCATGAGCTGAACGGGATTGGCCAGGCGCACCTGCCTGAGATTCGAGAGCAGCGTTAAAAAGAAAACAATACCGAAGAAGGCGGCTGTTCCCGCTATGGCCTGCCAAGATACCGGCAGATCAAACATCACGTCATAACGAATTAACCTGAGCAGAACCAGATAGAGCAGCCTCGCAAGCAGCGCGCCGGCGCCAAGGCCGAGCACAAGGGAAACGGCGGCGACGAAAGCGGTTTCGAAAAACATGACAATAGCCAGGTTGGCCTTTTCCATGCCGAGGATTGAGAAAAGCCCCATCTCCTTTTTCCGGCGCTTGATGAGAAAGCTGTTGGTGTAGAAAAGCAACACCGCGCAGAAGATGGCGAGAATCACCGTGCCGATCGCCGTGAAGCTGGCGACGATGCTGCCGCCGCGCATCCGCATAACGTCGTGATTGTTGTTGATGGCGAGCAGGGTGTAAAATGTAACAATAGACACAATGCACGCGAGCAGGTAGGGCAGATACGTGCTGCGGTTGCGCATCAGATTCCCAAACGCGAGTTTGGGATAAAACGATATTTTACGCATGCGCCCGCCCCTCCTGTTCCCCGTCATAACCGGACGACGCGACGGTGAGGGTATCGGCGATGCGGTGATGGAATTCACCGTCGCTGAGCTGGCCTTTGTAGAGCTGGTGGAAGATCATGCCGTCCCGGATAAAAAGCACCCGTCCGGCCCGGCTCGCCGCTTTCGACGAATGGGTTACCATCAAAATGGTCTGCCCGTCGCCGTTTATTTCGCTGAACAGGGTGAGGAGCGCATCCGACGCTTTTGAATCCAGCGCGCCGGTCGGCTCGTCGGCTAAAACCATGTCCGGATTTGTAATAAGGGCCCGCGCGACAGCGACACGCTGTTTTTGCCCGCCGGAAATCTCGTAGGGGTATTTTGCGAGAATGTCCGTTATGCGCAGTTTTTGCGCGATGGGCGCAAGGCGCGGCGCCATTTCGGCGTAGGCGTGCCCGGACAAAACAAGGGGCAGGTAAATATTATCCTCAACTGAAAAATTGTCTAGCAAATTGAAGTCCTGGAAAACAAACCCCAGGTGTTCGCGGCGAAAAGCGCATATGGCCCTGTCCTTTATTTCCGCCATGTTG
>JAITVU010000196.1 GCA_031285645.1 Oscillospiraceae bacterium
CCAAAAAATCGCCGAACCGGAAGTAGCTGTGGGTGCTGTAGAGGGCATAGGGCAAATTAATGGCCATGGACAGCAGCGTCGCCGCCAGAGAGGCCGCAAACACAGCCACCAGCCGGCACAGGTTCATCCGCCTTTCGGAAACGATGCCGTTGGTTATTTTGGCCATCTCATATTTATGGACGCGGTCCATTTCAAACAAGGTGAGCAAAGCTGATAAAACAGCGCCCGCCAAAGCGCCGCAAAGCGCGGGATTCCCGATGTAGATGGCGGTCTTGGTCATATCCGTCGCGGGCTTGTAAAACAGGTAACCCCCTATGGGCGACAGGGCGGCGAGGCCCATAAGCAACCAGGTGGTTTTGCCGCGCATGAGGCGCTTGATTTCCACCCACTGTACAGACAGGTACTTCATGCGCTTTTTTCCTCCCTGCCGATGAGGTACATATACGCGTCTTCCAGGGTCGGGTCCACAATCCGGGCGTAAGGCGGCAGTTCAGGAGCCACAATCCGGCACTGAATGCCCCTGGCCGTGTTGATCCGGGCGGTAATCTGGTAAGACGTTTCCGGATTTTCCGCCGCCTGCTCCATAACACCCACATGGCTTTCGGCCATGCGGATCAGGGCTTCCGGCGTTCCGTCAAAGCGCAGCTTGCCCTGGTACAGGACAATGAGGCGGCCGCACACGGACTGCACATCCTCAATGATATGTGTAGACAGGATCACGGTTTTATCGCGGGCGCTCTGCGAGAACAGATTGCGGAAATTGATCCGCTCCTCGGGGTCCAGCCCGACAGTGGGTTCGTCAAAAATAAGCAGCTCAGGATTGCCGAGCAAGGCCTGGGCGATGCCGACCCGCTGGCGCTGGCCGCCGGACAGCGTTTGAATCCGTGTTTTTTGCAGAGATACCAGATTTGTCTGCTCGAGTACGGCATCGATGGCGCGGGTCCTTGCTTCCCCAATGCCCTTTAGAGCGGCCATATAATCGATGAACTGCCTGACGGTGAGTTCATCGTACAGGCCGAAGTTCTGGGGCAGATAACCAAGCCCCGCCTTAAGGCGCTTCTCCTGGCTTTTAAGGGACTTTCCGTCCACCTGTATGCTGCCGGATGTGGGGAGGAGCCCCGCGACGAGCAATTTCATCAAAGTGCTTTTTCCGGCGCCGTTGGGACCCACAAGGCCGATCATATTGGGACTGCTGAGATCGGCCGTGAAATCCCGCAGGGCCTTTTTTCCGTTTGGGTACGTCATACCCAGATTATGAGCGAATATGTTCACTGTTACCACGCCTTTCCGGTTGATGAATCCAGTATAAAGTACGCGTTTGGAGCTTGTTTGTGATGACTGTGTGTTTTCAGTGAAGAAGCGGCGCCAATGGCCGCTTCAACGCATTACGGATTGTTTTCAGGCGCCCGCGCGAGTTCAAAGCTGAACTGAACGCCCGCGGCGGTATTCTCAATCCGGTATGAAGCGCTGTGGAGGTCCAGGATCATTTTGGTCAGGTATAGGCCGAGGCCGCTGCCGCCGCTCTCGCGGCTGCGGGATTTCTCCACACGGTAAAAGGCCTCATAAATGCGGGGCAGGCTGTCCTCGGGGATATGGGCTCCTGTGTTGAGGATGGTAAACCAGATGTTGTGCCGGACCGGCCTTGCCTTCACATAGACTGTTTCCCCAGAAGGGGAGTACTTTATGGCGTTGGCGACAAGATTATCGATTACGCGCCTGAGAAGCATCGGGTCCGCCTCGGTACAGAGGTTTGCCGCCAGCTCCTCGTTTAAATGCAGCCCTTTTTCCGCCGCCCGGTCCCGATACAGATCCAGTGTTTCGCCCACAAGGGCCGTGAAGTCCAGTTCCTCGGGGCGGACGGTAAATCCGTTGGACTCAATGCGGGAGATGGTGAGGATTTCCTGGACCATATTATCCAGGTTTTGCGCCACCTGCAAACTGCGGGCCAGATATTTATCCCGGTCCTTATAATTGCCGACATTGTCGATCATGCCTTCCAGCTGCCCTTTTATAACGGTTATGGGGGTCTTGAGCTCGTGGGAGACGGCGGCGAAAAATTCGAGGCGTTTACGCTCCCGTTCGCGCTCGCGCCTGATGTCGTCGCTGAGCTCCTCGTTCGCCTGCCTCAGCGCCTGCAGCGCCGTATCCAGGCGCTCCGCCAGCTCGTTGAGATTTTCGGCGAGGACGCCGATTTCATCGCGGCGCTTTTCGCTGCACCGCCAGCTGAAATCCAGCTGCGCCAGTTTTTGCGAAATGCCGCTGATCCGAACGATCGGCCTTGTTATATAGAGAGAATAAAACAATGAGCCCGCCAGTGATATAACCAAAATGACGAGGGCCAGCCAGGGAAAGACCCGGCTCAGGGATTCGAGCGCCCTGTTGACTTCGTAAAGCCGGGATGTGATGACAAGGTAGTAAGGCCCGTCGCCGTCCTCAAAAAACACGGATTGCTCATAGCTGGTGATGCTGTTTTCTTCCACAATGGTGGTTGTGACCATGCCCGCGGTCGCCTCAGCCGCTTCAGCCGCCGTAATGGAATACCGCGATTCATCTTCAACGATATCTTTTTCGGTAATCACCTGTTCGTCAGCGGCGACGCCCTGCTGCTGAATGCCGATTAAAAAACCGTCGTAGGCCGGGGCGTCGGGCATATCGTTATAATAAAAAAGAACCTGGCCGTCCTGATCCAACAGGCTCAGTTCAATACGGTTCTTGGATGAAAAACGCTCCAGAGGGGCGGCGCTGTCCTCCAGCGGCATGTGACTCAGTTCCGTGGCAAGGCTATCCACACTCACAGTGAGCTCATCGTCCAGCAAGGATGTATAATCTTTCGGCATATACCAGGCAATAAAGCAAAAGGTCGCCACGCAGGCAGCGGCCAGGAGTAGGGCTGTCATGCCGAAAATTTTCAGTGTGAGACTAATCTTCCTTTTCAATGCGGTACCCCACCCCCCGTATGGTCTCTATATATTGCGCGGGCAGCTTCTTTCTCAAATTTTTGATATGGGTGTCCACAACGCGGTCCTCCCCAAAATAGGCGTGATCCCAGACGCGGTCCAGCAGTTGATCTCTTGTGAGGACTTTTCCTTTGTTTTGAATCAGCTCCCGCAGCAGGTCAAACTCCTTTTGCGTCAGGATAAGCTCTGTTTCGTCCACAAATGCGCGGTAGGCCTCAAGATCCAGTCTCAGGTTTTTGAAGCGGATACAGTCCTGCGGCTCTGCGGTCCTGGCGGAGCGCCGCAGGACGGCGTCGATTTTTTTAACCAGGATTTTCATCGAAAAGGGTTTTGTGATATAGTCGTCGGCGCTCAGGTCATATCCCCTGAGCTGGTTTTCCTCGCTGTCCAGGGCCGCCACCATCAGAACAGGTACGGCCGATTGCCGGCGCACAAGCTCCAAAACGGCGTAACCGTCGATTTTGGGCAGCATGATGTCCAGCAGAAGAAGGTCGAATGTTTTTTCCCTGAAAAGGGACAGAGCCTCAACACCGTCCTCCGCCAGAGTGACGCTGTGCCCCGCGTCCTCAAGATAATTCTGCAAGAGTTCCCGTATATCAAAATCGTCCTCGACGATAAGAATTTCAGCCATTTTATCGTCCCTTTCCTGTTTGCAGTATAGAGCCAATCTGTGTGATTTGTGTGAAGATATGGCGAATTCGCTTTAAGACTGGCATGATAAAATCGGCCGTCACTGAAAAACCGGGCCCGCATCCGGGGACCCGGTTTTTCGTATCAGTTCAAGCCCTGACAAAAGAGATTTTATGCTCGCCGGCAAAACGCTCCGCGTACGATCCCGACCGGCCGTATATCTTAACTTTATCACAATACTTAAACGCATCGCCGTCAATCTTTGTCACGCTGGCCGGGATATCAACGCGTGTGAGCGCTTCACAGTATTTAAAGGCGTCCGAGCCGATGGACGTCGTTTTGTCCCCCATGCTCACCGATGTGAGATCTGAGCAATACTTGAACGCCATATCCCCGATTTTGGTGACGCTTCGAGGCAGCGTGACGGATTTAAGCGACGAACAGTACTTGAAAGCCGCGTCGGGAATGACATCCACTTTCTCAGATATGGTGACGGACTCAAGGGCTTCGCAGTATTTGAGAAGATCCTTTCCGATACTTTCCACACTGTTCGGAATTGTCATTGCGGTCAGTCCCGTGCAGTACTTAAATGCCTTGTCCTCGATTCTCGTCACACTGCTCGGGATGGTGATTGTGGTCAGAACCTTACCGGGCCCAAACGCTGCGTGGCCGATTGTTTTGACCGTTGCCGGGATATCAAACTGAGCCGCTTTTTTACCGGATGGATACTGAACCAGCACGGAAACGTCTTTATTGTAAAGCACGCCGTCCACGCTTATGTAAGCGGCATTTTTCTCATGCACATTGATTTGGGTGAGGGAGTCACAGATCCAAAAGGCCTCGTTGCCGATTTCAGCGACTTTTTGCGGGATCGTGACATCGGACAGGGACTTGCAGTCCCCAAAAGCGCTCTCGCCGATCGATTCCAGGCTTTCGGGAAACACGATCTTTTTTAATGCGGTGCAGCTTCTGAAAGCGCCTTCGCCGATGCTTTTCACCGTATCCGGGAATGTGACGCTTGATATGGTAACGCATTCCGAGAACGCTTCCTTGCCGATGCCTGTGACGCCGCCGGGGATCGTCACGGCGCCGCCGCTGCCTTTGTACTGTGTTAAAACACCGTTTTTGATGGTGAAATCACTGGCGGCGTGGCCGACCATCGGGGTGGCGGCCAGGATTGTGCAGAGTGCGGCCACAGCGGTAAGTAGGGATTTTAATGTCTGTTTCATAAGTCACGATTCCTTTCTGTTTATGAATACAGGTTCTAAATCTGGAGCATTGTGCCGAACGGCGCGGTGCGATTATATACAGCCGTGAAGGGCGTCGCCTGTGCGGAGTGCCGGGGGTGCTATAGGATAATAACATGATACAGCGGAAAATACCAGAGGCTTGTTTGTATTCATAGTCAAACGCCGCGTATTTAAAATTGCGTCGTAATTTTAAACCTGTACAGCTATAAAAGCTCGCCGTAGCGCCTGACAAACAGGTTTTTAACAAGCGTTACCAGCGCCATATAGGACAGGAGCGTTGCAAGCAGGCAGGGATAGAAAATGCCGGGCATCGGCATAAAATCCATCGCTTCACCCAGTGCCGTATAAGGCAACAGCGTGCAAACGGCGATGCCGAGCGACGTGAGCGCCGTGAGCTGCCACGAGGCGCGGCTCTGGATAAACGGCAGCCTGGGCGTGCGGATGAGGTGGATGACCAGCGTCTGGCTCCACATGGATTCGACGAACCAGCCCGCGTGGAAAAGCCCCATAAATCCCGCCTGCGCCGCGGGATCCAACGCGGTGTAAGGACCGCCGAACACGCGCGGACAGATATAAAAGTACATAAGCAGATAAGTGGTGATATCAAAAACGGAGCTGGTGGGTCCGATCCAGACCATGAAGCGGCTGATGGATGAGGCGTCCCACTGGCGCGGGACTTTCAGGAACTCTTTGTCCACATTATCCCATGGTATGGCGATGCAGGATATGTCGTAGATCAGGTTCAAAATCA
>JAITVU010000379.1 GCA_031285645.1 Oscillospiraceae bacterium
TTGATTGACCTGTTTTTTTAAGTCTGCCGCGAAGCAGCCTATCCTGCTGCCTACGTCATATCCACGCGAAACCCGATGTGGTTTAAAACCTATATGACTATATTACGGTCAAACGCCGCGCTGCTGATAAATATGGATTTTTGCATGGCGGTATGGTATGATTTTGTCAGTCTTTGGCTGTGATGGAGTTCGTCAAGGAAAATACCCCAAGAAGGACGTGAAAATATGAACCCGATTCCACTTGGTATCTACCGCCATTATAAGGGCAATGACTACGAGGTGATCGGTTTTGCGAAGCACAGTGAAACACAGGAGGATATGGTCGTCTATAAGGCGCTCTACGGTGAGCGAGGGACTTGGGTGCGTCCGCTTTCCATGTGGGAGAATCCGATTGAGGTCGGGGGCACGACGGTGAAACGCTTCGCGTATGTCGGCGCAAACGGCGATTCTGACCGGCGGCATGAACTGCGGGAGGCGCTCCGCGCCATCAATTCCACCATCAGCAAATGTGAGAAGGCACAGCTAAAGCTGACGGAGGGCACACCGCAGCACACGCTGACAAAACGGCGGCTTGAAGCATTTTATATCGCCACTGCGCTGATTGAAAAGGAAATGCGGGAGAGCGAAATCTGATGGGACTAAACAGCTATATCGCAAAGCAGTTTGCGGACCCGAAAGGCTTTGGTGGCAATATTATCAGCCTGGTCATGAACCGTCAAAACCGCCCGTTGTACGATGAAACCATCCGGCTGCTGTCCCTCGCCGATTCTGACAGCGTACTGGATATTGGTTGCGGCAACGGCTACGTGCTGGGTCTGCTGGCGCGGCAGCACAACGCCACCTTTGTGGGCATCGATCCGTCAAGGGAAATCGTCGAGTCCGCCAAGCGGCGCAATCGCAAGTATACAGCGAATGGCAAAATGAGCTTCAACTGCCAGGATGTCAGCGCCCTGTCGTTTCCGGCGGAATCATTCAGCAAGGTATACACAATCAACACCGTGTATTTTTGGAATGATCTGAACCAATCAATGTTGGAAATCCGCCGGATCATGAAGCCGAATGGCGTTTTCATCAATACGCTTTACACAAACGAAGCCTTGTCGCGCTTTTCTCATACCCGATTCGGATATAAACGGTATGCCCCCAAAGAACTGATCAGTGCAGGCCGGGACGCGGGGTTTACCGTGAAGGCTGTACCCTTTTTACAGCAAGCGGCAATCTGTTATGTTTACACCAAATCGGCGGATGGAGTGATTTGATATGGCGCTGCGCAACCTGACAAGCTGGAATGATCCGATCTTCCGCAAGACAAGCCGCCCCGTCGAGAAATTTGACGCGCGCCTGTGGGCGCTGCTGGATGACATGCGTGAAACGCTGGAAAAGGCAGGCGGCTATGGCTGCGCCGCTGTCCATGTCGGCGTTTTGAGGCGGGCCGTCGTTGTAAATGATGAGAGCGGTGTGCTTGAGTTGATTAATCCGGTCATCACTGAGGAAAGCGCCGACACACAGGAGGTTCTCGAGGGGTCCATCGCTCCCGGCGCGCCACGGGGAACGATTGTGCGCCCCAAAAACGTGACGGTGTCGGCGCTTGACCGAAACGGCAAACAGATTACCGTTGACGGAAGCGATTTCCTCGCGGCCACGCTCCGCCACGAGATCGATCATCTTGATGGAATTCTGTTTACAGATAAAGCGAGGACGCAATCGTGAATCCGGAACAACTGCTGCGTGGTCCCGATACCGAGCAGACATGAGCAAGCTGATACCGCTGATCATCCGCGTTATGATGAGTCGGCACTGCCCAATGTGTTTGCGATAATAGAGGTTCAGTAAAAGCTTAAAATATGGAGGATAACAATGCCAAAAAAACCGCGAAAGATGCTCGGCGATGTGAACGCCCCGTCTGTTGTCGCGCTGCGGGAGCTCATCGATACGCAGAGCAAGGATACCATCCGCAAATGGTGCCTTGGGTACGCCGAGGACAAAATGCTGCCAATCTTCGAGAAGCACTGTCCCGGTGACGAGCGCCCGCGAAATGCCATAAACGCCGCCCGCGCGTATATGGCAGGCAGTGTGAAATTCCCTGTCGTCAAGAATATCATCCTAAATGAGTGCCATGCCGCCGCACGCGAGCTGGACGCGAATCCTGTCGCGCAGGCGGCGGCTCGGGCTGTCGGACAGGGTTCGGCTGTGGTGCATACCCTGACGCACGCGCTGGGCCTCTACTTCTATGCCGCCGCGGCCGTCGCCTATGACCGCGTGGGGCTGGACGCGAGTGAAGGTGACTACGCCGCGATCGCGGAGGATGTGTGCCTTGATTATACCGATGCCTTGCGCGCCGTTGCCATAGAAAACGAGCCGAATCCTGCAAAGCTGAAATGGAATTGTTGAGGGAAGCATTGTGACAAAACGCGAGTTGATCGACTACTGCCTGACATACCCCTCCGCTTATGAGGATTATCCCTTTGATAAAACCGCCGCCGTCATGCGGCATAAAGGCAATAACAAAATGTTTGCGCTGATCGGCGAGCGCAGCGGCGCGGTTTACATCAATCTCAAATGTGAGCCAATGCGGGCGGACTTTTTGCGCAGTGTATTTGTGAGCGTTACCCCTGGCTGGCACATGAACAAGGTCCACTGGAACACCGTCACCATGGGCGCAGGAACGTCCTGTGCGAGCGACGTTCCTGCCGGGGAATTATACAATATGATACAGCATAGCTTTGACTTGACGAAGCCAGGCACGAAGCAAAAATAAGGAGAATCTTGCTATGATTAAAGGGAAAAAGGTTGAGCTGGTTCCCGCGCGGCTCAGCGACAGGCAAAATATCTATGACTGGTGTTATCATTCAGAAACAACAAAATCCCATTCGGGACCGCCGGATTACCCGGAAGCCCCCATTGCCACATGGAAAGAATTCTTCGATGAGGGCTATGTCGACTACTACTTTACCGGCGCCGAGCCGGAAAAGGGCCGGGGATTTATGATACGGCACGGCGGCGAACCCGTCGGCTTTATCAGCTATAGCTCGTTCCACTTAAAGCCGTGCAAATCCGAGCTTGACATCTGGATGAACAGCGAAGCCCATTGCGGAAAGGGCTTCGGGACCGACGCGATCATTGCACTTGGGGCCTATCTGAATGAGCATTTAGGCGTTAATGAACTGATCATGAGACCGTCCGTCCGGAACGAACGGGCGGTTCGTGCATACAGGAAAGCCGGATTTGAAACATCCGAAGAACCGGCCGGCTATTATCTGTTGGACGAATATATGCCCCTTTACGGGGCCGGCGACTATGGCGAGGGCGGCGACATTTTGCTTGTGAAGCGCTTTCACCGATAAAATGGGAACGGGTCGGGGGTGTTGATGTGTTTGAAATTTCAAGGATTATTCAGATAAAAATTTT
>JAITVU010000384.1 GCA_031285645.1 Oscillospiraceae bacterium
GCCTGCAAGAGTTATATTTCTTTATTCTTTCCGACCAGTATCGGCGTGTCCGGCCCCGATTTCATGACATCCGTCATTGGAATATCCAGCTCTCGCGAAAGAATAGCCGCGACCTGTGGCGAGCAAAACCCGCCCTGACACCGGCCCATGCCCGCGCGTGTCCGCCTTTTTACAGCATCAATATCCTTTGCGCCCAGCGGCCTGTGTATGGCACAGACAATCTCCGCCTCGCTTATCGTTTCACAGCGGCACACGATATGCCCATATGCGGGATTGTCCTTGATGCGCTTATTGCGCTCATCGATATCCATATCTCTGAATCTGGCGATGCCCTCCCTGTAGGATATAAAGTTCTTGTTAACAGGTAGGGGAATACATTCGCCGACAAGGTCGCGCACATAGGCGCCGATGGCTGGCGCGCTCGTCAGGCCGGGCGATTCGATTCCGGCGACGTCAATCATGCCCGGCACATCGGGAACGGGCGCGATCATAAAATCATCGGTCGTGCTGTGTGCGCGAAGCCCCGTGAAGGATGTGATAACCTGCCTGAGCGGCAGATGGTCCATACTCATACCGGCCACGCGAATGATATCCTCAAACTGCTCGCGCTTTGTGGCGGTGTTGTTTTTATCGTCAATATCAACGGCTGTCGGGCCGAGCAGGAGATTGCCGTCGACAGTCGGCGTGACGAGGACGCCTTTACCCATTTCGTTCGGAAGCTGAAAAAGCGTGTGCCGGGCAAGGCCGCCAACATTTTTATCCATCAGAATGTATTGGCCGGAGCGGGGAATGATGTGTACTTTATCAGCGCTGAGCATATTGTGAATGTCGTCGGCGAAAACCCCGGCGGCGTTGATCAACACCCTGCTTTTGAACACGCCGTTGCCGGTCGTAACGGTGAAGACGTTTTCAGTGCGTTCAATACCCGTTACGAGGCGGCCGAGATAAAAACTGACGCCGTTCACGGCCGCGTTTTCAGCCAGGGCGATTGTCATTTCGTATGGACAGACAATACCGCCCGTCGGGGCAAACAGCGCCGACAATACTTTTGACCCGATATGAGGCTCCATTGCCAGCAGCTCTTTACGATCGATGATTTCAAGGCCGGGGACGCCGTTGCCCTCTCCTCTTGTCTTGAGCTTTTCCAGTTCGGAGCGGGATGGATCGTCAAAGCAAAGCACGAGTGATCCGTTTCGCTTAAATGGGAAATCGAGCTCTCTTGACAAAGCGTCGAACATGGGGTTGCCCAACATGTTCATCCGGGCTTTCATCGTGCCGGGTTTGGCGTCATATCCGGCGTGTACGATGGCGCTGTTTGCTTTAGATGTGCCCATGGATACGTCGTCATTCTTGTCAATGACCGCGGTTTTGATATCGTGGCGCGACAGTTCCCGCGCGATGGCGCAGCCTGTCACGCCCGCGCCGATTATAAGGACGTCAAAAGTCATAAAACCCTCCAAAACGCAAAAAACACAAATAAAAGGTGTTTTTCACCTTCATTTGTGTCCCTCTTTTCTCATGGACCATCAAATTGTCTTTTTCCATTATAATATAAAACGATAAAAAGTGCAACCGTCATATATTCCACAGGTTTTTATTGCTTGTCGATATTCCAACCGCACCCGCGTTCAGGCAGGCGATGATGTCGTCCTTTTCATTAATGAGTCCGCCCGCTATGACAGGGACTTTCACCGCCGCGCAAATGCGTTTGGTGATTTTCGGCATGATGCCGGGCATGATTTCAATGGCATCCGGGCGGACTTGCGTGACAGACTGAATCCCTGAGTCAATCGATAAATTATCGATCAAAAAAATACGCTGAATGGCTGTGATACCCAAATCCCGCGCGGTTTTAATCAGCGGGGACCGTGTTGAAATAATGCCGTTCGGGGCGACGCGTTCCTTAATATAGCGCATGGCGTATTTATCCCGCCCGAATCCCTCCATGAGATCCATATGGATATAAACCTGTTTTCCCGCGCTTTGCACGGCGTTGACCATTTCATCAATAATGGATATATTGCCCGTGAGCAAAAAAATCAAACCACACTCTGATTTGATGGCGTCGTCAAGACTATTTTGCTCTTTGACGGCGGCAATAACCGGATTGTCAGTTAAAAGATCATAAAGGCTCGACATTGTGGTCTCCTCAAGCAATAATATCAATAAAGCCGCATGATGATTATATCATCATGCGGCTTCTTAATCAATAAACGAAAAACATGCTTATCTGACGACGGCGGCGCCTGATCGGATTTTCAGGCGTAATTTATCCGATATCATCGCTATAAATTCAGAGTTGGTCGGCTTTCCTCTGCCGTTGTGTATAGTATAGCCAAAATAAGAATTAAGCGTGTCGACATCTCCCCGGTCCCAGGCGACCTCAATCGCGTGGCGTATGGCGCGCTCCACACGGGACGAGGTGGTGTTGTTCTGCTTGGCAACGGTGGGGTAAAGCTGTTTTGTTACGGAATCAATGATTTCCGGCTGCCTGATAACAAGCATGATGGAGTCACGAAGATATTGATAGCCCTTGATATGGGCGGGGACGCCGATTTGGTGGATAATTTCAGTGACCATGACTTCAAGGTCAATTTTATTGAGCCTGTCCGAATGGGTATCATGCGCTTCCTGGCGGATCAACGCTTCATTGCAGGAGTTGTCAAGCTGTATAACACGCTCAACCATAACGTCGATATCAATGGGCATAATAAAAAAATAGGAAGCGCCGCTCGCTTTAAGCTCACGTTCATAATTTTCACTGTCAAAAGATGAAACAACCGTAAACATGGGTGATTTAACCGACGTGTCGTTCCTGATATCATTCATAACGCCGATTGCGTCCAAATGCGGCATAAAGGATTCCATAATGACTATATCGGGATGATAGCCTCTGATCGTATCACATACCATTTTACCGTCCTTCGGCACATAGACGGTATCGTAATTGTATGCGTTAAAGATAGCGGCCGCTTTCGCGTAAAAATCTTTCTTATCGTTCGATATCAGGACTTTCGACTTAGATGTCATTTTCACCACTCCGTATTCTTTTCCATATTTTGACATTATGTCTAGCAATAGATTACCATAATATGGAAACTATTGCAAGTCTTTGTCAAAAATATTTATTAAAGAATTTTCTGTCGGATTTATATACTATTTCCAAGATTAACCTTTAAGAATATTATAACGGTCGCGGCTGTAATAGTCAATGCGTCAGGCGGCTTTGCTGCCAC
>JAITVU010000029.1 GCA_031285645.1 Oscillospiraceae bacterium
AAGGCGATCCGTTCAGGGCTTGCGGGCAGCACGGTGTTGGACGCGAAGCTGCCGATGATTCTGGAGCGGGATTTTAAACCGGGCGGTAAGATATCCATCAATCTCAAGGACATTAAAAACGCGATGGCGGCGGCTCAGGATACAAACACCCCCCTCCCGCTGACAGGGCAGCTGCGCGAAATATTGCAGGCGCTGGCGGATTCGGGGCACATGGATGACGATCACGGCGGCATTGTGCAGTATTTTGAATCCCTTGCGGGCGTTGAGGTTAAGAGCAAATAAATAGTGTGAGCGTTGCATTTGAAGCGGTAAGGCACGGTCTTGACGTCAACCCTGTTTTGCAAAATTGCCGGGCGACTGTGCACAGCGAAAGGAATGACTTGTTATATGATAAAGGCGTTGGATGCCTCGGTCCTGGAAACGTTCCCCGCGGTGGACCGAACGCGGGTTGAAAAGGACCTGACCGCCGAACTGGCTGCCCTGAACAGGAAAATCGTCGTGCTGGACGATGATCCGACGGGTGTGCAGACCGTGCAAGGCGTGAATGTCTACACGAGCTGGGACAGGGAAGCCATACGGGCCGGATTTGATGAGGAAAACAGCATGTTTTTCATCCTCACAAATTCGCGGGGTTTTACGGCTGCCCAGACAAAGGCTGTTCATACCGATATTGCCCATACGCTGCTGCGGGTTGCTGAAGAAACGGGAAAAGAGTTTATTCTGATCAGCCGGAGTGATTCCACTTTGCGCGGCCATTATCCCCTTGAGACTCAGACGCTCCGGGATGTGATCGAGGCGAATTCGACACTGCGCTATGACGGCGAGGTGATCGTGCCGTTCTTCAAGGAGGGCGGGCGCTTTACAATCGGCAATGTCCATTATGTGCGGGAAGGGGACAGCCTCACACCCGCCGGTATGACCGAATTTGCCAAAGACAAGACATTCGCTTACACATCGTCTCACCTCGGCGACTGGTGCGCCGAGAAGACCGGCGGCGCTCACAGCGCGGACGCTGTGACATATGTATCATTGGAGAGCCTGCGCGCGCTTGACTACGACGGCATTCAAAGGCAGTTGATGACCGTCCGCGATTTTGACAAAGTGATTGTGAACGCTGTCGACTATATTGATGTCAGGATTTTTGCCGTGGCACTCATCCGCGCTTTGCGCGCGGGCAAGGCGTTTATGTTTCGCAGCGCGGCGGCGCTGACAAAGGTTTTGGGCGGCATTCCGGACCGCGCGCCGCTGGCCAGGCAGGATATCATATCCGGACAAACGGACTGCGGCGGCGTGGTATTGGTGGGATCCCATGTCAACAAAACGACACGCCAGCTTGAAGAACTGAAAAACTGCGCCTATCCGATAGATTTTTTAGAGTTTAACCAGCATCTTGTGCTTGAGGAAGGCGGACTTGAACGTGAAGTGGAGCGTGTGGTCGGCGCCGCGCAGGAAGCGGTCCGGATGGGGAAGACAGTGGCCGTTTACACGAGGCGTGAGCGCTTCGATCTTGATACCGCCGACGGTGACAGGCAGCTGGAGGTATCGGTCAAAATTTCCGACGCCGTTACAAGCATCATCGGCAAAATGACGGTGCGTCCAAGCTTTATTATCGCCAAGGGCGGCATCACGTCCAGCGACGTGGGCGTGAAGGCGCTTAAAGTTAAAAAGGCGCTTGTTATGGGGCAGATCAGCCCCGGTATTCCGGTTTGGATGACGGGATGCGAGAGCAAATTTCCCGATATGCCCTATATCATTTTTCCCGGCAACGTTGGTGAGGAGGATACCCTGCGCCGTATTGTTGAAACCCTGATGGCGCGGGACTAGGCTTTTCTGTATTTATACGCCTTTTTTAAGCCTGCTTTGCCTGCACTGGAATCAATCAAACCAACACGGCCTGTCGTTAACGACAGGCCGTGTTTTGGCTAAAACAGGTTGAGTGTATTTATACCAATATCCAATTAAAAAGCAGATAAAAACGAGCGATGGATTTTAGGTAAAACGCGTTCTGAGCGACGTTTTTATCGCTCTTTTTAACGGATTTTGGTATTAAGGGGCTTCAGGCTTTTTTGAATGAGATGATATTGCCCGGTTGTCCCGGCCGCACCTCAACGACGGCGATGGGGTCCTCGGTCGTGGTTTCAGGTGTGCCTTTGAGATAGAAATTCACGACGTTGACTTTAGCGTTGTAACCGGCGGAAATCTTTGCCGCCATGCTCAGCACGTCCGGTTCGGAGATCGCCCGGGCGTCGGAATCATCCACAGTGACAAAGTAGACGTTCTTACTTTCGGTGCCGGTGCGGATCTTTTGGGTGACCACATAGCTGTAATAATGGTGCTCCTCGTATCCCGCTACAGGCGTTTCTGCCAGCGGTACAGCCGGTTCAGAGATCACGCTTCCGGGCGTCTGCTTCGAATAATCTACTCTTTCGGCATCCGGGATGTCCCACTGGGAAGGCGGCAGATCCAGCGTTTCGGACGCGCCGGGGCCGAGCCGCTCCGCATCCGGAATCGATCTGTCATCGTCGTCACTCGCACCGAATCCAACCATGCCGAAGGCCATGATGGCCAAGCACAGGATGAGAGTAACGGTGAATTTGCCGGTTTTCAAGTAATTCCTTTTCATCATGAACACTCCTTTATTGGCAGAATGAGGTTTTTGCCGCTAATGCCAGTATAAAGGACAAATGTTCCGCTGTTTTTTACAAACTGTAAACACTGTTTTTCTCGTAGAACGGCTTATAAAGCGCCGCGCCGCAAGACAGGCGAAAAGGTTTTAGCCCGGTTCACACCGTCCGGCCTCTTTATTCACAGATACACGGATGACGACACAGGATAAACAATAAATTAACAAAAATTTAATCGTTAATATCCACGGTGCTCTCATGTATATTTTTCTCCAGGTGAATGAAAGTCAGGCGGGATGTGATCGACTCTTCTTTATAAGGAACATAACCCAACCGTTTATATAGCGTCAGATTTCTCAGGCTTCGGCTGCTTGTGAAAAGCGCATACCTGTGTTTGGGGCAAATAGTTTCCATCTCCAAAAGAAGTTTTGTGCCGATGCCCTGTCCCTGATACGCCGGGTGGACAATCAATTTTCCGATGTGCAGCGTCTCATTTTCGCTGTGACCGCGTACGGAACCGATAATTGTTCCCTGCGCGTCGAGGGCTTTCAGGATGATGCCGTTTTCAAATTCCCGCGCCACATCCTCCAGTTTTTGCTTAAGCGGCGGGATGTCCCGGTCGCCCAGCAAATCGGCTTCGCTTTGGTAAGCGAGGTACTGTAAATCAAGTATGGCAGGCAAATCGCCGCGGTCAGCTCTTTCTATCATAAGATGTCCTCCGGTTTTTCAGGGCCATTTAATATTCTGCGGCTTCATGCGCGCATGAGGCCGCTGATGCGGTTCGGATTTAAATACAGGGCGCGTTCTTCTAAACAACACATCCATGCGAAGCGTGGCACGGGCTTTACGCGCTTTGGTCTGAAACCGGTCCAGTTTTAAACCTAATTTAAAGGGGCTGGACATAAGTTCCAGCCCCTCTGTGAAAAACAGTCGATAAAACGTCATACGCCATAGTAATTTCTGTGATTCTTTCTGTAAGCGCGCAGCACGTTGATGCCGACCGATACAAGCACGGCGAGAACAAGGAGAACAGGCACCAGCATGCGGTTGTAGCTCTCATCATTGCTGAGAAGCTCGGTCCAGAGCTGGTCCATCAGTTTACTTGTGTCCTGGGGCAGGGGCGCGAAATATTCGGTGTTCTCGAGTACGGCGTCATCCGGATAAGCGATGGGATTCCCGGCGACCTCCTCATCCAGGATTTCCATAGCCGCCGCGTTCGGCGTGCCATAACCGATATATTCTGAGTTGGCCGCGCCGACTTCGGGTTCCAGCATGAAGTTGATGTACATCTCGGCCGCCTCCTTTTGGCGCGAGCCTTTTGGGATGCACAGGGCATCGACAAAAATATTGGTGCCCTCCCTCGGCACGGCAAAGCCGAGATCCTCGTTGCTGTCGATCATTGTCACGGCGTCTCCGGCATAGTAGGGGGCCAGAATCGCTTCGCCGTTGAGCATTTTGTCAAATATTTCGTCCATGACGTAGGCCTGAACGAGTGGTTTTTGCGCCTTGAGCTGCTCAAGGCAGTCGCGCAGCTCCGCTTCATCCGTTGTGTTCAGGGAATAGCCCTGGCGGCTCTGCGCGATGGCGAAGGCGTCGCGGGAATTTGAGAACATCAGGATATCCCCGGTGTAATTTTCATCCCACAAAATATCCCATGTATTGACATCATCCCCATCGCGCAGCAGCATCTTATTGTATATGATGCCGACATAACCCCATGTGTAGGGGAGTGAGAAAACATTGCCGGGATCATAAATCGGGTCCATAAAGCCCTCGTCAAGGAGGTCCATATTGGGAATATTGGCGGCATCAAGCGGCAAGAGCATATTCTCGGCGACGAGGCGGCCGACCATATAGTCGGAGGGAATGATGACGTCGTAATTTGCGTTGCCGCTGCGCAGCTTTGAGTAGAGCTCCTCGTTTGTCGCGTAGGTTGAGTAATTCACCTTGATGCCGGTGAGAGCCGTAAAGGCGCGGTTCACATCGAGCGTGTCGTCCGAGCCGTCGGAGATGTATTCGCCCCAGTTATATACATTAATGGCGATACCGTCGGTTTTGAAGCGGTCGTAATAGTCTCGCGGGGATACAAGATCCATATCGTTATCGTCGGCAAAAACAGTCAGAGGCGCGGCAAGAAGCATGAGCGTCAGCAGGGAAGACACGGCTTTTTTAAACACGCGCGCCACCCCCTGCCCGCTTGCGCATATTTTTATCCTTGCGCGCGTCGTTGATGTTGACAATGATGAGCACGAGCAGGACAACGACGAAGATGATGGTGGACAGCGCGTTGATTTCGGGGCTGACCTTGCGCCGCGTCATTGAAAATATTGTAATGGGCAGGGTTTGAGATGTGGGACCGCTGACAAAGTAGCTGATAATAAAATCGTCGAGCGACATGGTAATGGATGTGAGAAATCCGGCCATAATGCCGGGTAAGATATCGGGGATGACAACCTTTGTAAAGGCTTGCCACTCGTTACAGCCCAAATCCAGCGCGGCCTCATACACATTGGCGTCCATCTGCCGGAGCTTGGGCATGACATTGAGTATGACATAGGGGATATTGAATGTGATGTGCGCCAGGATCAACGTTATATAGCCAAAATCAAACGCAATAT
>JAITVU010000391.1 GCA_031285645.1 Oscillospiraceae bacterium
AGCCTCTCCTTCGGCGTCAGTTCATAGACGTCGGTATTAAACAGGTAGTTTTGCAGCTCCACATCCTTGATGAGCATCTTTGTGTGAAACAAATTGGCCTGGTAGACATTGATGTCCACGGCGTCGTATTTTTTCAGGGTTTCATCATCGATATAGCCCTGGATGGATGTCATTTCATGGTCCATATAACATTTTTTGCCTGCGACATCGCGCGTAAAGCCCCGCACCCGGTAATCCATCGTCATGATATCCGAATCAAAACTGCCGATGAGATAATCGAGCGTATTGAGCGGCGAGACTTTCCCGCATGTGCTGACGTCTATATCAACGCGAAAAGTGGCGATGGCGTTGTCGGGGTGGTATTCGGGATACGTGTGCACGGTGACATGGCTTTTATCAAGATGCGCGAGCATCGTATCGCGCACGCGCGTGACACCGCAATCACCGAGATTGCAGGACGGATCCGCGTTTTCAAGCGAAACGGCTTTCTCGGATATGAGGATGGTCACGCTCGCGCCCTGCGGCTCGTAATCCTGCTTGGATATGTTCAGAATGCGCGCCCCGATCATTTCGGTAACATCGCACAAAATGTTTGTCAGTCTGTCGGAGTTATACTGCTCATCAATATAAGCGATATAGTCCCGCAGCGCCCGTTCACTCTTCGCATAGCATACATCATAGATGTTGAAGCTAAGTGTTTTTGTGAGGTTGTTAAAGCCATATAATTTCAGCTTATTTTCCAACCCTATCATCACAACCTTTCATCATGGCGCTTAGGGTATGCGCTTGGGGTTTAAAGAGCGCTCACAGGACGGACAAACCGCCTTTAAGCCTCCGCTTATAAATAAGTGTAACAGCATTAACAATATATGAAAAGCCTGTAAAAGTCAATGATTTTCGGGCGGAATTTATGATATATATAAACGTTTAATTAATCAGCCTTGAAACACATATAAATACGCCCGGATTCTGGTCTGCTTTCAAAAAGTCAGGCAGTATGATATACTGTCTGCAAAATCTATGGAGGGTGCAAGCCTATGAACGCGCTGACAAAGAACAGGCAAAATTCTGAGACCCTTAGTAAAATGGTGAAACTGGCGTTTAACGGGACGGAAATGAAAACTGCCGTGGAACTGACCGACGGCAGTTTTAACGCCGCCTATTTAATCACGATTGCAAACGGCACTGAAACAGTCCTGAAAATTGCGCCCCCTCCCGGATCATTAGTAACGTCCAGCGAAAAAAACATCATGTTCAGCGAAGTCGATTCCATGAAAATGGCCCGACAAAAAACAGATGTGCCTGTTGCTGAAATATTTTATTATGATAACTCCTGTTCGATTGTCAGCTCGGAATATTTTTTTATGGAAAAGCTCCGGGGAAAAAGCCTCGATACACAGGTAGACTTCATGTCGGCCGATGAGATCGCCGGCATCAGGGAAACCGTCGGGCGATATACCGCCCGGCTCAACACAATTACCAACGATAAGTTTGGCCTCTATGGGCAAGCGGATAAGCAGGGCACGTGCTGGTACGCTGTTTTTAGAGGCATCATTGGCGATACCATAAAGGACGCCGCCGCGCTTGATATCGACTTAACCGTGGATACCGACTTAATATTCAGCCTTTTGGAAAAGGATCGTCACTATTTTGAAGACGTTACAGTCCCCAGGTTTGTCCACTGGGATCTCTGGGACGGCAACGTGTTTGTCGAGAATGGCAAGGTGACCGGACTCATTGATTTTGAGCGCTGTTTATGGGCGGACGAACTGATGGAACTGGGGTTCCGCGCGCATCGTGTAAACGAGCATTTTCTGCGCGGGTACGGTCTCGGGACATTTTCAGAAAGCCAGGCGGTCAGGTCGGAGTGGTATGATATATCCCTCTTCCTCTGCAAACTGCTTGAGACGGATTACAGGGGATACGACAATATGGATTATCATAACGACGCGGCAAAGCGGCTCGCCGCATATATCGATCATGTTTGCACGCGACAGAAATAGTGCCACGGCACGGCCTGTTCGTTTTTCATAATAAAATGCGGGATGCGGGATACAAGAATGTATCCCGCATCCTTTTTGTGTCAAAATATACGCTGTTTCATGAGCCGCCTCAGCGGCTTCAGCACAATAAACAGGGAACAACCATAGTTCCGGTCATCGGGCCGTCCTTGCCGCCTGCCGTGTCCGGCTCTCATAAGACGGGCCATACAGACGTCTGTTCATGCGGGCCAGGCGCGCTCTCCGGCGTTTTTGAACCCTGTGATACCGCATGGCGCCGATCATAACAATCAGCGTCGTGGCGCAAATACCGAAAATCAGAATGGATGCCAGATTGACCGCGACCGGCTTGGGCACGTCCCCGGCAGCGACAGACGCCGGAAGCGCGCGCACATGCATCTCGGGCGCGAGGGTGCTCGTCATCAGCACGGTAGGCACCCTCTCCTCCCCGCTCTCGGCGACAAGCGAAACCGTCGCCTGAATCACGCCGTCCCTGTCGTAATAATCCGGCGTTTCATAGGAAAAGCGGACATCCGCGATGTCGGCGCTGTTGTGAAGCAAAAAGGTAAAATCCGCACTTGGCCGGAACAGAACGTCGCCCACGGGCTCCCCTGCCTGCCGGACAGGGACGCGCAGGCCGCCAAAATCATTTTTAGGAACCGTAACCCGCGTAAACTCCTCAAAGCCGAAATCAAGCAGTTTCTGAGTGTCATAGAACTTCTCGTTGCGGTTGTTGCTCCCCATCGTCACGCAGATCAGTGTTCGGCCGTCTCGGGTGGCCAATGTGCTCATTGTGTGCTTGGCGGGCGTCGTATAGCCCACTTTGCCGCCGATCACATCCTCATTAAAAAACTGGGACGTTTTAATCAGCATATACTGATAGTTGCTGAAACTGCGCTCAGCCGAATAAGTGTTGGTGGCCGGCATTGTGTAGAGGTCCGCGCCGAAGTAGCGCATAAAAGCGCTGCTGCCGCCGGCGTAGCGCGTAATCAGCGCCATATCGTAAGCCGTTGTGTAGTGCGCCGGATCATGCAGACCGTGCGCGTTGGCAAAGTTTGTGTTGACAGCGCCGATCAAACGGGCCTTTTCGGTCATCATTTTCGCGAACTGCGCCTGGCTGCCCGCCACATGCTCGGCAATCACATTGGCGGCGTCGTTGGCCGACGGAAGCATCAACGCGTACATGGCACTGTCCATGGTCAGTTCTTCGCCGGGCGTCAGATTAATATTTGAGCTCATCGGCTCGTCTATATTAACGGCCGCGCTGCTGACTGTGAGGATTTCGCCGGGAAAGCATTGCTCCACAGCCAGAATGCCCGTCATGATCTTCGTCGTCGACGCCGGATATATGCGCGTATGCATATTTTTATCGTATAGCACCTGTCCGGTGTCGGCGTCCATAAGGACGGCGGCATCCGAATAGATATTTTTTGTGTCGAGCGCATAGCCTGTCGCAGGCATAAAAAACAGGTGCACCGCTATAAAAGCAAAGGAAAGCACGAGGGATATTTTTTTCATCGCTACCTCCTCATAATAACTTTACAGCACCGCAAGCCGGCGGCCCGGATCATACGGCGCGCGATTCGCTTTTTCATATTCATATAACACCATATAAAATCAAAAAGGATTCCACCGCCATAATTATAACGCGGATATACGGAATATTCAAGCCAAACGCGGCCTGTATGGGATCAAGCCGGACAATCCCACGCGCGCTTTTCCCGTCAGTTCCATGGATTTCGGCAGATGCCCGGGCCACAATCTGCCGGACGTGAAAATGCATATTGCACAGCGTTTTTGAAACGATAATATTATACTCAGCGAACTTCAAAAATGCTCCGTTTTTGAAGCATCCGCGCTCATGCGCGAATGGGACCGCGAAGCGGCCTTCGCACCGTACATAGTGAACGCGCACGCCT
>JAITVU010000074.1 GCA_031285645.1 Oscillospiraceae bacterium
GGCAAGCCGCCAAGGGGGATTTGCGGCGCTGGGTTGTGACATGAAAATTTATATAATACATTGTGTTCCGGGGGGTGTGATATAATAACCGCTGCGCGGTTATTATATGGATTCAAACGCCCTTTTTCTCGCCGCTGAAGCGGCAACCGAAAAAGAAGGCTATTATACCATAAATCAAGAGCCGATTTATGGTATAATGATTCCTGAATTCGCCGCATTCAAAATGAGGGAAGGAAGAAATATATATGACGATAAGACGCTATACAAAAGCGGACGAGGCGGCTCTTTTCACCTTGCTCGCCGCCGAGGGCGGCGAGTGGATCGGCTATTACGGTGATGAAAACAAAGACCGGTACAAAAGGGCGGTCGAAAGTTCCGTGACCTATCTCGCTTTTGATGAAGATGTCCTGTGCGGTTATTGCCGTTGCCGCGATGACGACGGCTTCGGCGTCTATGTCTACGACTTGCTTGTCGACCGCGACTACCGCGGCCGCCATTTTGGCCGGCTTTTGATGGAGCGCGTCTGCGCGGATTACCCCGGGGACCCCGTGTATGTTATGAGCGATGTGGACGCCTATTACGAAAAGCAGGGATACAGGCGGGAGGGCTCTGTTTTTGAAGTGATTCCCGGCGCGGCTGATTGACGGCTTATATAAAAAATGATATGATAAAAAAGCTGTTTATGCGTATTCAACAGGATCCTGCTATAAGGGCGGCAGCCCTTTAAAAATAGGTTTTTATCCCTAATTGAAACTTATATAAAGGAGAACGCGGCATGAAAATCGTCATCGCACCCGATTCGTACAAAGGCAGCAATACAAGCATTATGGTGGCCAATCGCATTGAAAAGGGCATACGCGTTGTTTTTGCCGACGCCGAAATCGTGAAAATCCCCATTGCGGACGGCGGAGAGGGCACGGTTGAGGCACTCGTCGCGGGTGCGGGCGGCACGGTTTATAAAACAGCAGTCGTCGGGCCTATGGGCGAAAAGCGTGAGGCCGAATACGGCATTCTGGACAGCGGCATGGCGGCCATTGAGATGGCGGCTTCGTCCGGCCTGCCTTTGGTGCCCGAGGAGAAGCGCAACCCGCTTATCGCCACGACATACGGCGTTGGCCAGCTCATTAAGACGGTGCTTGACAAAGGCTGCAAGGAAATTGTACTTGGAATCGGCGGCAGCGCGACAAACGACGGCGGCATGGGTATGGCGCAGGCCCTCGGCGTCTCCTTTAAAGATTCGGACGGAAACGAGCTTGGCTATGGCGGCGGAGCGCTGGCCAAGCTCTCAAGCATTGACGTGAGCGGCCTCGACCCGCGCGTTAAGGATGCAAAAATCACCATCGCCTCCGATGTCAACAACCCGCTCTGCGGCCCGACCGGCGCGGCGGCTATTTTTGGTCCGCAAAAAGGCGCGGATGCGCCGATGATCAAGGTGCTGGATCAGAACCTCGCGCATTACGCTAAAATTGTCAGGGAACAGCTCGGCGTCGATCACGCCGAAACACCCGGCGCGGGCGCGGCGGGCGGGCTTGGATTCGGGCTGCTCGTCTTTTTGGGCGCGGTACTCAATTCCGGCATTGAAACCATGCTTGACAGCGTGAACATCGATCAGGCGCTTGACGGCTGCGATCTCGTCATAACCGGCGAAGGCAAAATCGACGGGCAGTCCGCCTTCGGCAAAGTGCCGGTCGGGGTCGCGCAGCGCGTGAAGAAGTATGGCATTCCCGTGCTTGCGATCGTCGGCGATATCGGCGACGGGGCCGAGGCTGTTTATCAATATGGCATCGACTCGATCATGAGCACCGTCAACAAGGCCATGCCGCTCAAAGAGGCGATCGCGCACAGCGGCGATTTGCTCGAGGAGGCCACGGTGCGTGCCATGCGCATGATCAAGATCGGCCTTGACATCGCAAGGTAATTTGGATACCCTGAGCGCGTGCGTATTTTCGGGCGAGGATATCTGGGCCCGCCTTCAAAGGACGGATAAGCCCGTTGTTCTGTACGGCATGGGGGACGGCGCGGACAAAGTTCTGCGGATTCTGTCCCGGTCAGGCGTCAAGCCTGCCGGCGTTATGGCCAGCGACGATTTTGTGCGCGGGCAGTCTTTTCACGGCTTCACGGTGGAGACGCTGAACCAGGCGCGGGCGCGTCTGGGCGATTTTGTCGTCCTCCAGTGCTTTGCCACCCGGCGCCCTGATGTTCTGGCGCATATACGCGCCCTGGCGAAAACATGTGAGTACTATGCGCCCGATGTGCCTGTATACGGCGATGAACTTTTCGATGCGGCTTTTTATTTTCGCAACCGGCAGGCGCTTGGGCGGGTTTATGACAGACTCGCGGATGCGCGGTCAAAGCGCGTTTTTGAGGCCGTTTTGCGCTATAAGCTGAGCGGCGATATCACGGCGCTTGACGGGACGGACACATGTGCGGACGCCTCACTCGCGTTGACACGCCCCGAAAGCGGCTCTGTTTTTGTGGACGCGGGCGCTTATGACGGCGATACCGTGGCGCTTTTTCTGAATACGGCGGGGCACGCCTGCGAGCGGGTGGTGGCCCTCGAACCGGACAGGCGCAGCTTTAAAAAGCTGCAGGCGCGCGTGCGGTCACTTGGGGCGCCCAATATACAATGCCTGAACATGGCGGCCTGGGACCGCCCGGGCATGCTCGCCTTCGGGCAGACAGCAGGGCGCCAAAACGCCATTGTGACCGGCAAAACGCCCGATATCCACGCGGACAGCATCGATAATATCCTGAACGGCGCAAAAGCCGCCCTCATCAAATATGATGTCGAGGGCCTGGAGGAAGAGGCCCTGAGGGGCAGCGAAAAAACCATCCGCATGTTCAGGCCGGCGCTTATCATCAGCGCGTACCATCGCAGCCGCGACCTTTTTGCCCTGCCGATGATGGCGCTGGACTTTTATGAAGGCTACAAGCTCTACCTCCGCAGGCCCGATTACATTCCGGCCTGGGATTTGCATTATATCTTAACGCCATAATTTTTATGGCATGTAAAAATTATACAGATAAAGAATATGGGGATGATGCGAGACCATGAACGCGGAAATATTGTGTGTCGGCACGGAGATTTTGCTCGGAGATATTGTGAATACAAACGCGGCTTATATAGCAAAGGGCCTCGCCGACTGCGGCATCGGCTGCTATTACCAGACTGTTGTGGGAGACAATCCCGAACGGCTGAAAAAGTGCCTTGAAATCGCGCTGGCGCGCGCTGAAATCGTGATAATGACAGGCGGGCTCGGCCCCACATACGACGACCTCACCAAAGAGACGGTGGCGCAGTACTTTAAGCGTGACATGGAACTGCACAAAGGCTCGCTTGACCATCTGACAAAGCTTTTTCGGCGCATGGACAGGGAAATGACGGACAACAACCTCAAGCAGGCCTATATGCCGGCCGGCGCAACCGTCTTCCACAACGACAGGGGCACGGCGAACGGCCTCATGGTTCAGGGGGACGGAAAAACCGCCATTTTAATGCCCGGGCCGCCCCGCGAAATGACCGCGATGTTCGATAAATACGTGCGGCCTTTCCTGCAGGGCCTTTCCGACGGCGTACTCGTCTCCAGCGTTGTGAATTTTTACGGTATCGGGGAATCCATGCTGGAACAGCAGCTGCATGACTATATGGAGAGCCACACAAATCCGACGGTCGCGCCTTACGCGAAAGAGGGCGAAGTCCAACTGCGCGTGACAGCCCGCGCGAAGGACGAGAAAGCCGCAAGAGCCCTGATTGAGCCTGTTGTGGCTGAGATTAAGGGGATGTTCCCGGATCTTGTTTACGGGGTCGATGTGGGGAATTTGCAGACCGCCCTTGTGGAAAAGCTGATGCGGCAGGGCCGCAGCATCGCGACGGCGGAGAGCTGCACGGCGGGCCTCATCAGCAAGCGCATCACGGAGGTCGGCGGTTCGTCAAAAGTGTTCGGGTGCGGGATCAGCGCCTACTCAAACGAGATCAAAACCCGGTTGCTGGGTGTGAGCAAAGAGACACTCGACGCGCACGGCGCGGTATCGGCTGAAACAGCCTTAGAAATGGCGCGCGGCGTGCGCAAAGTAGCCGGGGCTGACATCGGCCTGTCCGTGACGGGCATTGCGGGACCGGAGGGCGGAACCAGGGACAAGCCCGTGGGCCTTGTTTACATTGCCGTGAGCACAGCGGATTTTGAGGAGTCGAAGGAGCTGAGGCTCGCGCGCGGTTATGGCGGCGAAAGAGAGCTGATCCGCTATTTGGCGTCGTCAAAT
>JAITVU010000198.1 GCA_031285645.1 Oscillospiraceae bacterium
ATCCAGATACTTATCGCGCAGCTTCGCGACATATTCCCTGACGACATTCAGCTTGTTAAGGTCGAGCCCGGTGTCATAGGGCGTTCCCTCAAATGCCGCGACCATGGTTTCAGTGGCGGGATGGGATGTGCCCAAGGCCAGAGGCGACATGGCTGTGTCGATAATATCGACACCCGCCTCCGCCGCTTTCAGGCAGGCCATAGACGCCATGCCGGACGTGTAGTGCGTATGCAGCTGGATCGGAATTTTAACGGCCTCTTTGAGGGATTTGACGAGTTCATACGCCGTATAAGGCGTGATGAGGCCGGCCATATCCTTGATACAGATCGAATCGGCGCCGGTATCCTCCAGCTGCTTCGCATACTGGATGAAATAATCGACATTGTGAACGGGACTCAGCGTATAGCTGATGGCGGCCTGGAGGTGCGCCCCTTCTTTTTTTGTGGCCTTGATAGCCGTTTCAAGGTTGCGGATATCATTGAGCGCATCAAAAATACGCAGGATATCTATGCCGTTGGAAACGGTTTTCTGAATGAAATACTCCACAACATCATCAGCGTAGTGGCGGTATCCGAGCATGTTCTGCCCGCGGAATAGCATTTGCAGCTTTGTGTTCGGCATAAACCTGCGAATGGTGCGCAGGCGATCCCACGGATCCTCATCCAGAAAGCGGATGCAGGAATCAAACGTCGCGCCGCCCCACACTTCCGCCGAGTAGAACCCAACCTTGTCCAGGTCCTCGAGCATCGGCAGCATTTCATCAATAGTCATGCGCGTCGCGATCAAAGACTGGTGCGCATCGCGCAGGACGGTTTCCGTAATTTTAATTTTTGCCATGGATCAGTTGGCTCCTTTCAAAATAGTTTTTACGAAAGTGAGACCAGCAGCGCGCCCGTATCAACAGAGTCGCCCTTGTTGACATGGATGCCCGCAACCGTACCGGCGGAGGGCGCGACAATGTCGTTCTCCATCTTCATCGCTTCAAGCACAACAAGCACCTGATTGGCTTCAACAGCCTGCCCGGCGGATACTTTAATATCAAGCACGGTACCGGGCATCGGGGACGAAACCTTCACGGCGCCGGCGGCAGCCGGGGCCGCGGCGGGAGCGGGCGCCGCAGCGGGAGCAGGAGCCGCAGCAGGAGCAGGCGCCGCTACGGGTACAGGGGCCGCGGCGGGAGCAGCGCCGGCCGCCAGTTCTTCCACCTGTACGTCATATGCTGTGCCGTTCACTGTTATATTGAACCGTTTCATTAAAACCATTTCCCTTCAAATATCATATTTTTAGAATGGGATGTTCCCATGTTTCTTCGGGTTTTTGTGCACGCGCTTGGCCGAGAGCAAATCCATTGCGGCAATCAGGGCCGGGCGCGTAACCGCCGGATCAATAACGTCGTCAATATGGCCGCCGGCCGCCGCGGTAAAGGGCGAGGCCTCGTTTTCAATATAGTCGGCCTCAACCGCTTCGCGGGACTTATCGGCCGTAATCCTGTCGGCATACGAGAAGGCAACAGCTGTCTTAGGCGCAAGCGCCGATATAACGGCGGAGGGCCAGGCCACGGTATAGTCGGAGGCGGCCGCCTTGCTGGCCAGCGCCACATAAGCCGATCCATAAGCCTTCCCTGTTATAACCGCCATTTTTGCCGTTGTCGCCTCGGCGTACACATGCGCCAGCTTGGCCATGTCGCGGACAGCGCCGCTGTCCGCGCCGCTCTCAAGCCCGGCCGTGTTGACAAAAGTCAAAACAGGAATCTGGAACGCATCCCAGACGGACACAAGCTTGGCGATCTTATTGCAGCAATCGGCGCAGAGCGTCTTTCCCGCCGTCGCGATCACGCCACAGGCAAACCCGCCCAGTGTTCCCATTCCCGCGTAAACATTTTTGCCAAAATCAGAAAAGAGTTCAATCACACTGCCCGTATCACACACACCGGATACAATATCCCGGGCGGACGCTCCCTCAATATCCGCGCAAGCGGCGCGAAGAGCCTCAGGCGCCTGCGCGTCCTCGGCATAATTGAGCACCGGAGGCGCCGCGAGATTATTAAGCGGCATCATGGATATGATATCGCGGGCTGCCTTGATGGACGATTCCTCATCATCCCTGACAATATGCGCCACACCGGACAGAGCGGCGTCCGCCGCGGATCCGGCCGATTCCCGGCCCTTTTCCGGCTGCGTCACAAAAAATTCAGCCTTTTTGCTCATGATGACGAAATCGGCGCAGCAAGCCATGAGCGCCGAGCTGCCGGCGCATGTGCCGAGCACGACGGATAACTGGGGCACCACGCCCGACAGGTTGTTGACCGCGAGAAGCATGTCGCCGTACGCGTTGAGCGCGCCCGCGCCTTCTGAAATGCGCGCGCCCATCGAATCGTAGATGCCGACGACCGGCGCGCCCGTTTTAAGCGCAAGATCAAAAATCTTCCTGATTTTAGCCGCATGGGCGCGGCCAACCGCACCGCCGTTCTCGCTCGCATCCTGCGCAAAAGCGTACGCCGGGCTGCCCTTTACAGCGCCAAATCCGCACACAACCCCGGATGGCGCGCCATCGACCGCGACAAACCCGTCGACTTCCACAAAAGTGTCGGGATCGAACAGCATCGCCAGCCTTGAGCGGGCCGGCGTATCGGCAAAAGCTTTTGCACGCGCGTCGGCGATCCTGTCAAGATTGCTCATTCAAAATCCTCCGTTTCCTCACCAATAGTTTAGATGGTGGCTTTATATACTAGGTTCGCTTCAAAACAGCGGATCGTTTTGAAACGGCAGGCAAACGCCTGCCTGCCGCACAACAACGCGCGGCGAATCAGTATGCACACATTCCCGGCCTCATTGAGTCATGCTGTCCATTATGCCGGGCGGAAGTAATCAAGCATAATTTGGCACGCTGTAATGCGCTTTTAGCTATGATTCAAAAAAAGACCATTCCCGTCAATTATACACCAAATCAATGTTGATAACAAGATGATTATCGATTCTTTTATGCTGTAATGTATAAAACATTGCCCGAAAATTTCGTTTGTTTTGACTTAAAATTACGCGCAATTCAGGGCCGGTCCGCAATTGCCGCTTCGCCCGGACCGTATGGACCCGGCAGCGTTCGACCTTACTTATAGCGGCGGGACTAAATAAGCGGAATAAAAAGATATTAAAATTCCCGCCGCATTCGGCAGAAAGTAAATAATAACGTCCCGGTTATTTTTTACTTTTGCTATAAGTGGATCAAAAGTTATTAAAATCAAACGGCTTAAAAATGGCGTGCCATTTTTAAGCCGTTTACGGAGCAAGGCATTAAAGCCTATAAAAACCACTATTCGGAATGAACGGCCGCGATCGCCTCAATCTCCACCAACACACCGCGCGGCAGGTCTTTGACGGCGACACAGGAACGCGCGGGTTTGCTTTGGCCGAAAAAACGGGCATACACGGTGTTGAACGCGGCAAAATCCGCCATGTCCGCCAGAAAACACGTTGTCTTGACGACCTGATCGGGCCCCGACCCCGCCGCCTCCAACACCGCAGTCAGGTTAGTCAGCGCCTGCTCAGCCTGGGACGCGATATCGCAGCCCACCACCTCGCCCGTTTGAGGTGAGAGCGGTACCTGCCCGGATGTAAAGACGAAGCCTCCGTGACTAACGGCCTGTGAATAAGGGCCGATGGCGGCGCTCGCCTTGTTCGTCGTGATAATTTTCACTGTCAGCACACTCCAATTTAATCATGTATTATTGCGGCAAACGGTCCGCTGTCCCGCTATTGGCGCCGGGCGGCCGCTTAAACGGTCCGGATAAATTCCACGCCGCACTTAACGCAGCGGATATTAATTTTACCCCTGCCGCGCGGCACCCTGAGGCGCGCCTTGCAGCCGGGACATTTCAGGTATTTATGGGTTTTGCGCTCTTTGATCATGCGTACGCGCAGCTTGAAAAAACCCTCTATCCGGCCGCCCAGTCCCATCACCAGGTTATTTTCCCATCGGCGCGTTTTAAGATCAGTGGACAGCGCGCGATACAGGCATACAAGCAGGCACACAAGGAATACGAACGCCAGGGGCGCCGTATCCAATACAGCCGATAAAAACAAAAAGACCGCGCCAATCACGATAATGATCATATTCAGCGCATCAAATCCGTTGCGTCCATAGAATAACTGTCTGAGCCGGTTCATCGCACGCCCTCTTTCGGGAATTAGTACGGCGCCGCGCCCAAACCGGCGCGGCACCGCCGTTTATAAAAGTTTTGCTGTCTTAATTCCGTTCCGCGCGTTATGCCGGGAGCTTGTCGCTGTCATTTAATATATCCATAAACTGCGCGCCCGTAATGGTTTCCTTCTCAATCAGGAACTCGGCGATTTCGCTCATCTTCTCTTTGTTTTCTTCAAGAAGGCCGCGCGCCTTTTCGTGGCACGCTTTGATGATGGCGCGCACCTCATCGTCTATCAGCGCGCCCGTCGCCTCCGAGCATGTGGCGACGTTGCGGCCGTCCAGATACTGATTCTGCGTGCTTTCAAGGCTCATCATGTCAAACTTGTCGCTCATGCCGTACTGAGTCACCATGCTGCGCGCCATTTTTGTGGCCCGCTCAATATCGTTGGACGCGCCCGTGCTCGATTCGCCAAACTCGATTTCCTCGGCGGCGCGGCCGGCCAGCAACGTTGTGATCTGCGCGAGCAGCTCCGCCTTCGTCATCAGGTAGCGCTCCTCCTCCGGCATATTCATTGTATAGCCGAGAGAGCCCATTGTGCGCGGCACAATCGTGATTTTCTGGACCGGCTGCCCGTCTTTCTGCAGAGCGGTCGTGAGGGCGTGACCCACTTCATGGTACGCCACCATGCGTTTTTCCCTGGGGTTCAGGATGCGGTCTTTCTTTTCCTTGCCCGCGATGACAAGTTCGACCGCCTCCATTAAATCTTCCTGCGTCACGGAAAAGCGGTCCATGCGCACGGCGCGCAACGCCGCCTCATTGACCATGTTGGCCAGATCCGCGCCCGTCGCCCCGCTTGTCGCCAGCGCAATCTCGCGCAGGTTGACATCCGGCGCAAGCGTCACTTTTGCGGCGTGAACACCCAGAATCGCTTCGCGCCCGGGCAAGTCGGGCTTTTCGACGATAACCCTGCGGTCAAACCGCCCGGGACGCAGCAAGGCTTTATCCAGAACCTCGGGACGGTTCGTCGCAGCCAGCACGACAATACCCTTTGATGAATCGAAGCCGTCCATTTCAGCCAAGAGCTGGTTGAGCGTTTGCTCGCGCTCATCGTTGCCGCCGATCTGATTGTCGCGGCTCTTGCCGATGGCGTCAATTTCATCTATAAAGACAATACAGGGGGCTTTTTTTGAGGCCTGCTGGAACAGGTCCCGCACCCGGCTCGCCCCGACGCCGACGAACATCTCGACAAACTCAGAGCCGGAAAGGGAGAAAAACGGCACCCCGGCTTCCCCGGCCACGGCTTTAGCAAGCAAAGTCTTGCCTGTTCCGGGCGGCCCGACGAGCAGCGCGCCCTTTGGCTGTTTGGCGCCTATTTTCTGATACTTCTCGGGATTATGCAGGAAATCGACCATTTCGTCGAGACTTTCCTTGGCTTCATCCTGCCCGGCCACATCGGCAAATGTCACGCCTGTGTTTTTTTCAACATTATACACCTTCGCGTTGCTTTTGCCAACACCCATCATGCCGCCTATGCCGCCCATACCGCCTTCGCCGCCCATTCTTTTGGACATGCTGCGGATAAAGAAAAAGTAGATGATATATAAAATGGCGATGGGGAGTATCCAGCTCATGATGAAATCAAGGATCGGGTTGGACTGCACAATGGGCTGGTAGAAGGCCACATTGTTGTCGATAAGCCGCTGCGTCAGCCCCGGATCGTCCACGCGCCCCGTATAGTACACGTTGTTCTGGCGTATCTGCTCATTCCAGCGCTCCATGCGCTCCTTGAGCTTTTCGTCGTCGACATCCGGCGTGGTGATGTTGAGGATTTCATCCGTGCTTTCCCTGTCGGCGTCCGTGTTCAGCGTGATGAGAATCTGCTCGGGCTCCAGCTGGACCTGTTTGACGCTGCCGCTCTCCACCAGGGCGATGAACTGGCTGTATTCAATCTGGACCTTTCTGTTGGAGGACATGGAACTGAAAACCATGTTCAGGATAAATGTGATGATAAAACCCGCTATGAGGAAATGAAAGATGTTGAGGCCGCCCTGCGGTTTGCCGTTTTTATTGTTGTTGTCCTGATTCGGATTCATGGGATTACTCCTTCCCTTCGAGCGGCCTGCCGCATTTTCCGCAAAAACGGTTGTGTTTGGGATTCGCGGCCAAATAGCTCAGGCATGTATTTTGTTCTCTCATATCGCGCAGCCTGATTTTCGCCTCCACCAGCCTGTCCACAGTGTCGTTGATCTCGCTCACCATGTGATCGGCCGCTTCGTATACATTCTTCCCCAGCTGGCAGTATTTATTTTCCAGTTCCTTTTCCAGCTTGAGCAGGTCCTCTTCCAAGAGCACCGCCTGCTTCTCGCTTACACGCGCCCTTTCATCGACAGATGCCATATACTCATTCCTTTCACACGCCGCACCCTTAGAACAGCTTCAATATTTGAGCATCATAGAAGGTTTTTAGAATAACGGATATTGCTATTTTTCATCACCTGTTGTAATATTATTTTAAATGCTGATAAACGGCAAAGCAATCTACAAAGATCGCAAAGCGTCTGTTAATTGACAAAGGAGTTAAAATGTCCAATAATGGCGGTCAAAAACAGGATTTGAGGGTTACAAGAACACACAAGGCGCTTGTGAGCGCTCTGTTCATGCTGCTTAAAAAGCAACCTTTTCAGAAAATCACCGTCAATGAGCTTTGTGAAGCCGCTATGGTGAGCCGCGCGACATTCTATCTGCATTTTGAGGATAAATACCATTTGCTGCGCTTTGGCCTTAAACAGCTTCGGGGCGAAATCACCTGCGGCGATAAAAAGAAGGACCGGGAGACCACACTGGTCAAGAG
>JAITVU010000171.1 GCA_031285645.1 Oscillospiraceae bacterium
CCCGCGTGTCCCGGGCACGATCATGCGGGGGTCAGGGGGCGGCGGGGAGCCCCCTTAACGTCTTTTGGTTCCTTTGTGACGAGACAAAGGAACTGCCCGTCGCGGCATGAGCGACAAGCTTCGCCTTGCTAAAAGGCCTCAAATAAAATCACGTCAGCGTGGTATACGCGATATACTGGCGCGGCATGAGCGACCAGCTTCGCCGCACAGCAGCGCCCTTTCAAAAAGACAATAAAACAAAGGGCTCGTAATTATATAAATGTTTCACAATAAAGTCCCTGGTCAGGAGAGCTTTTGCTGCGAAAGGCATTAAACTTTTTGCTCTTGTATTAAAAATAATCCGCTATATAAAGGGGGCGCTTAACAAATATTTGCGCCAGGGCCGATCCGTCCCCCTTTGCGGCCCAGCCGGACCCGGACAGATAAGGCAAATCGGCAAAGCCGCATGTTCCGAAAAGAAGAAGGTTCAGCACCCTGATATCGACATCGAGGTCCCAATCCCCGCCGCCATGTGTTACATCCACACCGGACGCGCCGAATGTGATGGTCCAGATACCGCTGTTGGCCTCGAAATAGTCGTCTGTGACCCGGATGGCGATTTGTCCGTCATATTTGGGCCACGGGTAGCCCTCCAGGGCTTGCCTGACATCAATGATTCGGGACTGCCCGTATTGACATTGCTTTATCGTCAGGTCGTGGGGTTCGGGCGTCAGAAGCTCAATGGGCAGGCTCGACGGCAGGGAAATCTGGAGGGCCTTGTAATAAACGCCGGATCCCCCCGCAAAGCCGAGGATACTGAAAAATGCGGGCATGTCAATCCAGGCAATATCAAGCACTTTCATGATGCGTTTTTCCGCATTCGCCCCCTCCGCCTGAAAGCCGAGGAAGGCCACGGGGACGCCTTTGCGTGTGAACAGATACATATATTTGCGGTTTTTTGTCGGGACGTATCCGTCCAATCGCGCCCAGTCGTCTCGCCGGACCATGCCTGTGTAGCTTTTGGCGAAGCGCTCATAAATCCGGACGTAGGGGTCAAAGGAATCCCCGGGCTCGTACATATGGACGTCACAGTCGCAGGAATAGCTTTCCAGAAGCGATATGGGTATTCCCGCCTCGGTACGCATCATGCCCGGTGAATAACCAAACTGGCTGTAATAGCGGTTCGAAAACGGGTAGAGATAGCTGAAAGCGTAGCCCTTTTCCCGCATAACGTCGAAGATGGCGTGGAAAAGCGTGCGGATATACCCCTTGCGGCGATATTCCATGCGCGTGCCGACGCCGCCTATGCCAAACATTGGAACCTGCTTCCCGTGATAGGTCATGGTGAAAGATGTGGCGATAACAACGGAAATCACCTTGCCGTCCTCCACAGCCCCCCACACATCCTGCCCTTTTACGGGCTTATAGCGCTCCTTTTCTTCCATGGGAGTAAAAAAAACCATGGAACATATTTGCTCGAACTGTATGATTTCCTCAGGCTCTGTCAGAATCCTGAATTCCATTGTCACATCATTCCTTTCAGCCATAATGCCTATGGTATTGATAGTACCCGAACTGAATGAAACTCCCCGCCGCAAAGCCGCATAGCCGGTCTTACCGGCATTTGGTATCAAGAGTACATGGAACGCGATGCGTTCCTTAGCGCCACTGCGGAGGCGAAAAGGCCGGCGGAGCAGGCCTGGGATAAGGAACCGCCCCAAGGGGCGGGGAATTACACCCCTTCGTTTCATTAAAAAGATCCGGACAGGACCGGGATTTCCCGGTCCTGTCCGGGTTGTCTTGTGTGCCGCCTGATACTAAACACTGATTAAAAAGCCGAAAAAATCGAAGGCTCATTAATTTTTTATCTTTTTATCAGCGTTTATCTTGAGGCGGCGCTGCCGGCCTGAATCTTGTAAAAACGCGCGTATGCTTTGTTGAGGGCCATGAGTTCATCGTGGGTGCCTTGCTCCTCAATGCCGCAATCGGAGAGGACAATGATCCTGTTTGCGCCGCGAATGGTGGAGAGGCGGTGCGCAATGATAAAAGTGGTGCGGTTTTTGGCAAGAATACTGAGCGCATCCTGAATATCGCGCTCGCTCTGTGAGTCCAGAGCGCTGGTGGCCTCGTCGAGGATCAGGATAGGCGGCTGCTTAAGAAAGACGCGGGCAATGCTCAACCGCTGTTTCTCACCGCCGGAAAGCCGCACGCCGCGATGCCCGATATCGGTGTCGTATCCATGGGGCAGATTGGTGATAAACTCATGCGCGCCGGCCTTTTTCGCGGCGTCGATAACGGCGTCGTCGCCGCATCCGGGATTGCCGTAGCGGATATTCTCCCGGACACTGCCCGAAAAGAGGTAGACATCCTGATGCACGACGCCGATGTGAGCGCGCAGGGAGTTCAGGGTTATATCTCGGACGTCAATGCCGTCCAGCGTGACACAACCCTCGCTGACGTCGTAAAAACGGGGAATCAGTGAACACAGGGTGGTCTTGCCGACGCCGGAAGAACCGACGAGCGCGACGCACTCTCCGGCGCGGGCCCGCAGGGATATGTTTTTGAGCACATGCTCGCCATCCTCGGCGTAGCGGAAGCCGACGCCCGAAAACGCCACATCGCCTTTGACATCGTTGATCTCGACCGCGCCGGGCTTGTCGCGGATATCGGGCGCCGTCTCAATGATATCCATATAGCGGTTAAAACCCGTGATGCCCTCCTGATACTGCTGGGTGATGCGTATCAGCTGCGGAATCGGCTCCGTCATATACCCAACATAAAGCAGGAATGTGATCAGGTCGGCGGCGTCAAGGGATGATCCCGTTATCAAAATACCGCCTGTAACGACAACGGCGACGGTGACGAGACGGGCAAGCGTTTCGGTCCCCGTGTAAAGATAGGACTCGTTTTTATAAATGAGCTTGCGGCTTTGCAGAAACAGATTGCTCTCTTTTTTGAATTTCGCCTCCTCAAGCGCCTCGTTTGTGAAGGATTGGACAACCCGGATACCGGACAGGTTCTCCTCCACACGGGCGTTAACGTCGCCGATTTTTTGAAAATTGACTTTGTAAGCCCGCCGCAGTTTCTTATTAAAGAATACCGTATAAAGAATCATAACGGGGATAAAACAGAAAGCCACTAAAGCGAGGCGCGCGTTGATGGAGAGTATAATCAGGAAAGCGCCGACGGCCTTGAGCAGATAAATCATTAAATCCTCGGGGCCGTGATGATAGAGTTCGGTGAGCTGGAGCAGGTCGTTTGTGATGCGCGCCATGAGCTGCCCCGGCCGCTGATGGTCGTGAAAACTGAACGGCAGGCGCTGGTAATGGGCAAAGAGTTCGCGGCGCATATCGTGTTCCATCATGGCGCCCATCGCATGGCCTTTGGCGTCATAAAAATAGGTGCAGAACATCTGGATGATAATAAGAATGAACATGGCGGCGCCGGTTATGTAGATACCGTTTTGGATTGTCCCGCCACCGGCCATGGCGTTTTGCGTAATATTCCGGATCATCAGAGGAATAACAAGGGAAATGACGGCTGACGCGAAGGCGCACGATATATCCGCGATGAAAAGGCCAAGATAAGGTTTATAGTAGGAAAAGAATTTCCTGAACCGTGACGTTGATTTGGACATAAGGTCCCTCCATAAATTGAGATAGTGACATATTGAGCATCATGCGTTTTTTCATCTTATTGAACTCCTTTTATTTGAAAAAATGGCGCAAAAATACCGCTTCAGGCATCCGAAACAATTTGGGGCGCGACAAATAAGCGCTTCAGGCGCATTGCGGATGCCGGGGCGGCGACAGACTTATTATATTAACACGGCCTGATATAGTCAGTCACCAGGCGCGTGTTCCCGCCGCCTCTTTATCAGTTGTCATGATCATTGTTTTCATAATCATTCTCCTTCCACATGCTTAAGCGTCAAGCATTGTTAGTTATTTCTTACCATATAAACGCCTGTTTGTCAACATCGAACATGCATAGCGGGCAAATACGGAATCTTTAATCAAAAAATTAGCTAAGTGCATAAAAAAAGCTAATTTTTTGTGTAAATTTTATCAATTCTGGAATTCGTCCATACAGCCGACAACATCCATGCGGCGTTCTGGACGGTATCCTTTTGGCGGCGCAAGCTTCATCTTTACTAAAAGATACAAACAGATATAATTAAAACTGGTCAAATAAACAGTTTGCACCAGGCGCTATAAAAAATGAAAGGGATGACGAGCAGTGGATGTCAAGAAAACAATGCGAATCGGTATGATGGGAGCATTCTATCCGCTTCCGGCCGGCGTATCCGCGGATGACAGGATGGAATACCTGATCAAAAGGTCGCACGAGCTGGGTTGCAAAGTTCTTCAGCTGTCCTTTGATCTTCCCGAGGATGACGGCAAGCTTAAGTATTTGGGCGATATGGCCAAAAGCCTGGATATGGAGCTTGAAGTGCGCATGCCCTCAAACATTTTTGAAATCACGCAAAAATATGATGAGGTGAAGGCGGCTTTTGACGACCGTATCAGGGTGATGCGGCTGCTCAACGACGCTAAAATTATGCGTGGCGGCTACGGCCGGCTGCAAATTGCCACAAGCCGCTACAGCGATGACATCTCGATCCCGGCCCACATGAAGAAAGTGGCCGACAACCTCAAACTGGCCGCTAAAATTGTTGAGGATAACGGCGTTTTGCTGGCGATTGAAAACCACTGCGACTTTAAGGGCGTTGAAATGGCGGAGATTTTCGATATGGTCGGTTCCAAAAGCGTGGGCTGCGCCATGGATACGGCCAACGGCTTTACCGTTTTCTGCGATCCCAATGAAGATGTAGAAGTGCTCGCGCCCTATACGCTCACTACCCATATGAAGGACATGGTCGTCAAGCAGGACCCCGAGTACGGTACGGGACGGACCCCGTTCTTCGCCTCCGGCTGCGCTTTGGGTGAAGGGCATGTGGACTTGCCGAGAGCGATCGATCTCTTCATTCAGAAAGCGCCCCATCCCGAA
>JAITVU010000173.1 GCA_031285645.1 Oscillospiraceae bacterium
TGCAACAAAAACTGACAAACTCACATTCCAGATCGGCGCGAACGGCCATGCCGACCAGCGTGTCGGTACCCACGTTGATAATATGTCTTCCGGCGCTATCGGTACGTTGAAAGAACAGACAACCAATAAATCCGGCACAATCAACGGCATGAACATCCGTACTCAGGAAGGCGGCCGTGATGCGATTGATGTCATTGACAAAGCGATCGTTCAGGTTGCCGGTCAGCGCGCGGACCTCGGCGCCCTCCAGAACCGCCTCGAGCACACACTGAACAACCTCGGTGTGACAAAAGAGAACCTGACAGCGGCTGAATCCAGCATCCGCGACGTCGACATGGCGAAAGAGATGATGGAATTCCAGAAGAACAACATCCTCGTTCAGGCTTCTCAGGCGATGCTCGCGCAGGCGAACTCTTTGCCTCAGGGTGTACTTCAGCTTCTCCGGTAATTAATACCATTGCAATATTTCGTTATGTCATATAAAGTTTGATATTATTTAAACGATAAGCATTATATGAGACCAATTTCTCAGGTTCACAGGAGATGACAGGAAGACATCCCCTGTGAACCCAAACAAAAACTTATATTAAACATGGAGGTTCAAAATGGTTATTCAACACAATTTACCGGCTCTTAATTCCCACAGACAGTTGGGCATCAACAATTCGGCAACAAGCAAAAACCTCGAGAAGCTCTCATCTGGTTTCAGGATCAACCGCGCCGGCGACGACGCGGCGGGCCTTGCGATTTCAGAGAAAATGCGCGGCCAGATCCGGGGCTTGGGCATGGCTGAGCAGAATGCGTCCAACGGCATCAGCCTGATCCAGACAGCCGAGGGCGGCCTCAACGAGACCCACGCAATCCTGCAGCGTATGCGCGAGCTCGGGGTTCAGAGCGCGAACGGTACATACCAGGACGAGGACAGGCTGCAAATTGATAAAGAGATGCAGGCGCTCAAGTCCGAGATCGACCGCATCGCGACGTCGACCCATTACAACGGCATCAAGGTGCTTGATGGTACCATGGGCGGAAAAGAGGTCGGGAGCACGGCTGCGAATACGATTGGAGCAACTGTTGCAAACGGTGGCTTGGCTATTACCGCTCTGAAGCTTGAAGCGGCTGGTGGTTATACAGGTGAAGGCCAAGCGACATTAAGCGTGACTAAAGGTCAGAGTGCGACAGGCGCGACACAGTATATTTTCAGTCTTCAGGTTGGAGATAAGACATATTCCAATGTGGGCGACAACACCAGTGACAACAGCGGTGCTGGTTTAGTATTGTATTTGAATGGTGAAGTCAATACCGCGGCTACCGACAAAGTTACGCTTACTATTGATGTTGACGAAGCAAACCTCACGGACGGATATGCGATTAGCGGACTTAAAATGCCGGCGGCCGGCGCCAACTTGAATGGTGTTGCCAATACCACAGATGCAAAAACGATGTACGCGCGGAAAACAGACAAACTCACATTCCAGATCGGCGCGAACGGCCACGCGGATCAGCGTGTCGGCACACATGTGGACAACATGTCTTCCGGCGCAATCGGCAGCCTGAAAGGCTCCACGACGAACATTACCGGCACAATCAACGGCATGAACATCCGCACGCAGGAAGGCGGCCGTGACGCCATCGACGTCATCGACAAAGCCATCGTGCAGGTCGCCGGCCAGCGCGCGGACCTCGGCGCCCTCCAGAACCGCCTCGAGCACACGCTCAACAACCTGGGCGCAACGAAAGAAAACCTGACAGCCGCTGAGTCCAGCATCCGCGACGTCGACATGGCGAAAGAGATGATGGAATTCCAGAAGAACAACATCCTTGTTCAGGCGTCTCAAGCGATGCTCGCGCAGGCAAACTCTCTGCCTCAGGGCGTTCTCCAGCTCCTCAGATAAAACTTTCTAAAAATAAAAAACAAGCCGTTTTCATTTCTGAAAACGGCTTGTTTTTATGAACCAAAGAATACAATTCCGTGCAGTCCTGCCGCGGGGGTTCATTTATATACGGCGCTGCCGCTCGGCTATGACGCGCTGTCGGCGCTCAAGCCGCCGCGCCGCGATACGCCTGCGCTTTTGCAAGTGGAGGAGCAGCGCGGCCAGAACAATAAGAAACAGGCCAAGGAGTAAATAAGGCAGCGGCCCCAGATTCAGCGAAGGCAAATGACCATTTTCGGCCGCCGTATCGGCGTCGGGAATGGTTATCTTTGTACTCAGGGGGAGTTGCTCCGTGTAGCCGGGAAATCCATTATCCTTATCCCCGGGCAGCAGGATTGTGAGAGAGGCGTCGGCGTCCTTGTCCTGTTCCAATGACTGCGGCACATTATACGTGAAGCGGACCGCGGAAACATCGGTGCCGACAGGAATCAGAAGCGAAATGTCCTTGACGCCGACTGAAAAACCGGCGCGGCCAATTTCGCTGCCGTTTTCCATAACCGGCGCTGAGAGAGCCTCAATTTCATTGAGCGGAATGGGGACTGTGACGAGCCTGAAATCGTCAAACCCGTAATCCATAAGCGCCTGGGTATCATAGAATTTCTCGTCTTTTCCGTCATTCATGACTACACAGATCAAAGTGCGGCTGTGTTTGCTGGCGGCGGTGCTCATTGTATGCCCCGCTTCCTTTGTATAGCCGACTTTGCCGCCGATAATATCGGGATTATAAACCCACATTTCGGGTAAAAGCATGTACTGGTAGTTGGAAAAAGGCCGTTCTTCCGCTTGTTTATTGGTGGCGGGCATTGTATAGCGCCCTGTCCCGAAGTATTTAAGAAATCCCGGCGTCTCCAAAGCGGCCTTTGTAATGAGCGCCATATCCAGCGCCGTGGTGAGATGCCTGGCGTCCGAAAGGCCGTGGGCATTCACAAAATTTGTATTGACGGCTCCCACCGCGCGGGCTTTTTCGTTCATCATATCGGCGAAGGCGGATTGGGAACCCGCGATGCGTTCGGCAAGCGCGTTGGCGGCGTCGTTTGCGGAGGGCAGTATCAAGGCGTACATCGCGTCCTCAACGCTCAGCTCCTCGCCCGACGTGAGGGCGATGTGGGAGCTGTCGCGCGGTATATCCACCGCGTCGTCGCTCACGGTGATGATGTCGCTTGGAGACAGGCTTTCCATAGCCAGAAGGCCTGTCATGATTTTCGTGATGCTGGCGGGGTGCATGGACTCATCCATATTTTTGCCGAACAGGATCTGCCCTGTGTCGGCGTCTATCAAAACGGCGCTTTGGGCCGTGATATCATCGGGCGACAGGGCGCCGGCCCCTATCCCGCCGAAAACGGCGTATAACGCTGCAAAAAGAAATATAAATGTTTTTCTCAAAATTCCCCATCTCCTGGAAACGCCGGTATAGTCGAATAATCATATCATACTACGGAGTCACCCGGTTGTAAATACGGCTTCAAAAAATATAAATCGCCTTTCCGCCCGTGTTGACCTGAAAGGACGGGTACGCTATACTGAAAGAAATTCGGGAAAGGGACGGGTAATGAGCCTGCATCAGGTCGGTCCGTCTATGCATGTCGCATGAAGGCGGCCATACAAATCAGAAAGAGGGATGTTATAGTGAGAGTGGCGGGCAGATCGGCGATCATCACAGGCGCGGCCAGGGGAATCGGGCGCGCGTCGGCTATGATTCTGGCGGAGAACGGGGCGGATGTCCTGGTTAACACGCGCAACGAAGAGACGCTGGAAGCGGTCTATCAGGACGTTAAAAAAGTCGCGACAGGCAAAGTGGCCAAATACCTGGCGGATGTCGGTTATGAGGACCAGGTCAACGCCATGTTTGACCACGCCATTGCCGAATTCGGGAAGGTTAATATCCTCATTAACAACGCCGCGGTGAATAAAAACAGGCCGGTGCTTGAGTACACATCCGATTTTTTTGAGGAAAACCTGCGCGTAAATCTTTACGCCGTTTTTTATACATCCACCCGCGCGGCCAGAGAAATGGTTAAGAGAGGCGTTAAAGGCAGCATTGTGAATTTCTCTTCTATCGGCGCGCGCCAGCCTCACAGGCAGATGCTGGCTTATGACACGGCCAAGGGCGCGATTGAATCGATGACAAAGGCCATGGCGTTGGAGTTGGCCCCCTTTGATATAACCGTTAACGCGATATCACCCGCGTCGATCGTGGGCAATTTCGTGAGGCAGATGGATCCTGAGATTCAGAAAAGGCGGGATCCCAGGGATTTTGTCACACCGATCACAAGACAGGGCACGCCGGAAGACGTCGCCAATCTCGTTTTATTTCTCTCAAGCGAGGAATCGTCCTTCATCACGGGCCAGGTTGTCGCGATTGACGGCGGACTCAGCGCGCAGGCAAGGCCGGCGATGATCGCGCCGGTTGAAATCACGCCGCTCAATATTGCTGAGTATGATATACGTTGAAAATTAACTTTTTACAGAAAAGAGGCCCCCGGTTTTAACCGGGGGCCTTGCGGCCGTTGGAGCCACGTTAAATTATTCCCGCTTGGGAATAATCGGGTATTTGCCCTTTGATAAAGTGTGTTTTCTATATATAGTGAACGGCCTTGAAAACCAGCCGGCTTTCAAGGGGGGCGAGGCTCTGCCGCGCATGCGCGGATGGGACCGCTAAGCGGCTTTCGCGCCGTATATAGCGAGCGCGCACGCCTCCGGCGTGCCGTCAGGCAGTCGCCTGACGCTTCAAATCCGTTTCGGTTTTGAAGGTCGTTCACTATATCGCGTCCGTTCCCTATGTATGACTTAATGCTTCAAAACAAATATTTTAAAGGCTGCCAAGTGGAATTTTTCTTTATCTGAGGGCTTGAATACCTTAACGTCTAAACGCCATATATGACGCGGTTTTTTCCACGGCGGAGAAAATGTTTTTTCTGTATCGGCACCGTATGGCATGCGCATGCCGATATCCGGTGATACGGCCGTGAAATTTCCGCCCCTGTCGCTCCCGTGGCGGGGTTCTATTATGGACGATTTTTTGTTTGTTTGCCGCAAAAGGGGTTGCTGCATTTGAACAGGATTGTAATGGCGTAACCCTCGTCAACACGTACGGAATCGATTAAGGAGAAAAGAAGGGCGTGGTCTGAGGATGCGTGGTCCTGATGCGTGCAGGCGGCGGTGTGCGCCATGTCGTCGACAGCCAGTTCAAGACCGGCGATTTGCGCGCTGTATTGCTCATGGAGCCGCGCGTAGGTGTCGCGCGTGATTGTGCCGTCCATCAGCTTTTCGTAAAGGCCGTCACGATAAAAATACGCCTGTTCCAGTTCGTTTAAGCGTCCTTTTCGCGTCAGGGCAAAAGAAGCCGTTTCAGAAGCGCCGCACGCGTCCCGCCCTGAGAGGGTGATGACGCGCTTTGCGGCGTCTATAACGGCCGTCTCCAGTTCGTCCGCGCGTATGCAGTGTCTTGTGCAGCCGGCTTTGGCATACTTTTTATAGCGGCTGCATATATAATAAGCGTATGGCCCCTTGGTTGTCCTGTGCATGGGAGAGGCGCATGCCGAACAAAAAAGGAGCCCGGAAAGCGGGTATATAGTTTTGCTGTGTGACGGTTGGCGCCGCCTTTTCCGGGACAGGGCCGCGGCCTGTTCGAATAAAGGCCTTTCGATGAGCGCTTCGTGCGTGCCGCTCACAACAATCCACTCGTCTTCCGGTATCCTGATCTGAGTATGGATTTTGTAACTTTTAACCCGCGCTTTTCCCTGGGCCATGTCGCCCATGTATACAGGGTTGGACAAGATGCCCGATATCGTGGCGGCCGACCAGCCGCGGCTGGTCGGGCTGCAATGCGGATTATGATAATGGGGTTCCTTGAGGCGTTTATAGGCCGACGGGTTTGGAATCCCGAGTGTATCAAGCTTTTCCGCGATGCTTTTTTTACTCAACCCGCCGCCGGTGAACCAGAGAAATATGGCTCGCACGGTTTCGGCGGCTTCGGGGTCGACGATGAGGTGATGGCGATCCTTCGGATCTTTTGCGTACCCGTAAGGCGCGAAAGCGCCGATAAATTCTCCCTTGCGCCGCTTCATATCAAATACAGACCGGACCTTCATGGATGTCTGGCGGCAGAAATCATCGTTAATCACGTTTTGCATGGGAATGAGCACGCTGTTCATCTGTTCGGGATGCCGGTAACTGTCTATGGCGGGATATTCCAGCGCGATAAAGCGCACATCCATCCGGATAAAGAAATTATCCAGATAATATCCGGCCTCATAATAATTTCGCGACAGGCGGGAGAGATCCCGCACGAGGACGCAGTTGATTTTTCCGGCTCTGATATCCCGTATCAGGCCGAGAAATCCCGCGCGGTTTGTGTCCGTGCCTGTAAATCCGTCGTCGATATATGTACCGGACGGTAAAAGTTCGCCGCCGGATTTTTGAATGTGTTCGAGCAGCAGCGCGCGCTGGTTGGCGACGCTGTAGCTCTCTTCGGGCCCGTCTTCGCGGGACAGGCGTATGTACATCGCTGTTTTCCAGCATACGCAGTGGGTATGCGCCACGATGTCAGATACATGCGGATCGCGGGACATCAATCACGCAAGTTCAAGGTGTATCCTGTGAGAAGGTCGTCGAGCGAAGCGCCGCCTGGTGAAAAGTCGATTTTAACGTTGATGCGGCCGCTTTTGAATGCGTCGAATACATTGGACTCTGTATTTTTACCTGCATTCAGTTTGTCTTCGGTATAATCCTGAACGTTATTGACGCCTGGTATTGTTTTTTTCGGCAATAAATCACCCCCGCAAAAATTGGTAATCAATTATATGCGGGGGTATCACTGGTTATGCATCAATAATTATTTGTCTCCCTGAAGAATGTTTTCGGCGTAACGGTAGAGCTCATCTTCGGACTGGATGCTTTCGCCGCGTTGGGAAATCATTTCCTGAACATATTCCGGCAGGTCGGAAAAGTAGTTTTGAGCATTGCTGCTCTTTTCCAGCAGAGCGCTGAGTCCCGCCGACGCAAACGCGCCGTTTTTGTTTATCATCTTCCTACTCCTTATAAATATAAGATTCATCAACAAGGTTGATTAACTATAGTGTTTACATTATGCGCTTGATATAGTCATCAATCATAAAAGAAATGCGGATTTTGAGTTGCTGTAATGGTATATGGTATATGTTGAATATACCAAATGTATAAAAATGAAAAACAGATGAAACAGAGAGTATAACCAATAAAAACCGGATATTATTCTAACGGACTGGATAAAAAAACGAGCCGGTGAGCCGGCTCGTTTTTTATCATAAATTGCAGAAAACAAATTACATTGACCAGAGCATTTGTATCAGCATTTTAGGCAGATTCGCGGCCTGCGCCATCATGGCCTGGCCAACCTGCATCAGAATCGAATATTTCATGAAGTTCATCATTTCCTGCGCCATATCAGCGTCGCGGATCCGGCTTTCGGCGGCGGTGAGGTTTTCCGCTGTGTTCTCAAGATTATTAATCGTGTGTTCCAGGCGATTGATTTGCGCGCCGATCCCGGCGCGTTCAAGCGAAACCTGTTTTGTGGCTTTATCAATGACGTCAATGGCGTCCCGCGCGTTGGCCTGCGTCAGGATGTCGGTGAGGTTGAGCGTTTTGTTGTCCGGCTTGTTGCCCAGATTTTCGGTGCTCATATTGCTCAGGTGCATGCCAATGCGCTGGTCGGCATGTCCGTTTGCGCCGATCTGGAAATAGAGCTGGTCGCTTGTCGTTGCGCCTTTGGCTTCGCTGTAATCCACATTTGCGCCTGTCACCCTGATATTGGTGATCACGCCGTCCTTTAAATTCGAGATGGCGCCAAAATTAAGCGTGACGCGTCCGCCGTCCGTATCGAAGGAAAGATCGGTGGCGGATCCGGAAACGCGCTTGGTATCGATATTTTTGCCGTCAATTTGCAGTGTTACGGTGAAGAGGCCAGGCTCGTCCTCACGGAAGTTGAATTTGAGGCGCGCGTCATGAAGGCTCGCATCGGTGCTTGTGACGCCCGTAAGGCCCATATAACCCATGGCGCCGGGTCCTTCTTCGCCGCCGGCGCTGCCGTTGAGAAGCTTGATGTTATTGTAGTGGGTGTCGCTGGTCAGCCGCGAAATCTCGTCCATAATAGCCTGGTACTCCTTGTTGAGGAGCGCGCGGTCGTCGTCGCCGTACGTGCCGTTTGCGGCCTGGTTCGCCAGTTCGCGCATGCGCTGTAAAATGGCGTGCACTTCGTTAAGGCCGCCCTCGGCCGTCTGGAGCATGGCAATGCTGTGACGCGCGTTCTGGGCCGACATATTAAGCCCGCGGATCTGCGCGCGCATTTTTTCCGATACGGCGAGGCCGGCCGGATCATCCGCCGCGCCGTTAATGCGGAAACCGGACGATAAACGGCGCATGGCTTTCGCGGCCATATTGGCGTTCATCGTATAATTGCGGTAGGCATTCATGGCCATGATGTTGTGATGCAGTACCAACCGGCACACCTCCCTGTAATATACAGATCGGCCGTAAAATGGAAGAACTTAATACAGATTTTCATATCATGACCAATATTTTTATGAAACGGAGGATAATTCCACGCCCCCCTGGGGCGTTTCCACTTTGCATTCTGCAGGTTAAAGCCTTCACAAAGCAAGACGACTGCTTGCCATAGCCCGCGTGTGACTGTATAATGGTTTCGTGTCCTATTAAAACGGGCAAATTCCCATCAGAGAAGGGATGGTTGTGGCTATGAAAAGAATAAAGCTGCCTTACGGGACGGAAACGGTTGACATAGAGATTCCGGAGTCCCGGTTTTGCGATATGCTGGAATCCGATATCAATGACTACAAACCCGAATACGATCAGGAGACCTTGGTGCGCAAAGCGCTTGAGAACCCGATCGGCACGCGTGGCCTGGCGGACCTGGCGCGGGGAAAGAAAAAAATTGTCGTGATCGCCAGCGATCACACGCGCCCCGTGCCCAGCAAATACATGATTCCGCCCATGCTGGCGGAAATCCGCAAAGGCAGCCCCGAAGCGGACATCACTATTTTGGTGGCGACGGGCTGCCACCGTGAGACGACCCGGGAGGAGCTGCGGGATAAATTTGGTGACCGGGTCATGCGCGAAGAGAAGATCGTTGTGCATGACTGCGATGACCTTGACGCCATGGTACGGGTGGGTGTTTTGCCTTCCGGCGGGGAGCTTGTCCTGAATAAACGCGCGGTCGAAGCCGAGTTGCTTGTGGCAGAGGGATTTATTGAACCGCATTTTTTCGCCGGATTCTCAGGCGGGCGCAAGAGCGTGTTGCCGGGCGTGGCCACGCGCCAAACGGTGCTATACAATCATAACGCTTCCTTTATCGCCAGCGATCGGGCCCGAACAGGCGTGCTTGAAGATAATCCCATACACAACGACATGCTTTATGCCGCGCGCGCGGCGGGGCTTGATTTTATCCTCAATGTCGTTATCAATTCACAAAAAGAAATTATCGCAGCTGTCGCCGGGGCCTGGGACGCGGCGCACGCCGCCGGATGCGATTTCTTGTCTGAGCGGTGCCGTGTGTCGGGCCGGACCGCGGATATCGTCGTGACCACAAACGGCGGCTATCCGCTGGACCAAAACATATATCAGGCTGTAAAAGGGATGACCGCGGCCGAAACTGTGGTGAGGAAAGACGGCGTGATCATCATTTTCGCCAAGTCGAATGACGGGCATGGCGGCGTTGATTTTTATGACACCTTCGGGAGCGAAAAAGACCTGGCGGCGATCATGGCGGCAATCATGGCGACGCCAAGCAATGAAACAATCCCCGATCAATGGCAGTCACAGATCTTTGCCCGGGTTTTACAGCATGCCCGCGTCATCTATATCTCCGATGCGCCGGACGCCATGGTGCGCGGCATGCGCATGATTCCGGCGCACAGCTTTTCCGAGGCGCTCGCGCTGGCGGATGGGATTTTAGGCAGTGCCACGGGAACGGTCTCGGTCATACCGGATGGCGTGTCGGTTATCATGAGCCGAAAAGAGTGAGAGGCGATGCCGCAAAGGGTGGAGAATCAACCCCATAAGTTTTATTAAATATTCATCTCACTTATAAAGGCTTGATTGCTCTGAAAGTGTCCTGTAAATGAACGGCTCCGTGGCTGCGTTCATACCCGCGACGCCTGCAGCCCCCGCAGCATTGGCGGGACACAATGTCCCGGAAGCGGCAGAATGCCCAATCGCGGGCGCGGCATGTTATATTAAAAATAAGGCTTATATTTAATGAAACGAAAGATTTTATGCTGTGACCACACACTTAATTTTATGCCCGGCAGCGGGCATTTGTTCATTATCACACACTGGACAGGCGACGGCTAAACAGGCATAAACCGCGTTTCAGCATGATTCTATCTGTACAGGGCTACATACGGCGCTGATTACGCCGGTAACAGAAAAAAACAAATTGTCGTGTCATATGCCGGGGATGTCGAGCATGGGGCGCGGTGTGACAGTGCGCCGGGCGCATCACGATGGCCAGGTTATCATGAGTGGACAAGATGAATTTAAACAAATTTGGCGCCGAATATCATTCATTTATGGCGAATAGGGATGCGAATTCACAAGTTATTCACATATTTATAGTAGAATTAGCGTTACTCGGCTTTTTTTAGGCTGTGGTGCGGCGGCTAAATTTGTCCGCTTGTTTGCGGACAGAGAGTCCCGCGCTTGGTTTTCTGTGTTGCGAATGGATAAATGTTGACGGTATATCCGGATATTGCGTGGCATTATCCGGGTTTTCGGCTGCCCGAAGACAGGTTTTCCATACATTCCGCCGTGGCATTCAGAGCCACGTGTCCGAGTGTCATCAGCAATATATGAAATATGGGGCCTATGCTGTGCACTAATTGAAAGACACAAATCAATCGGATGTGTTTCAGGTTAACACACATGGTGCGTTTTTAGCTTTTAACAGGTGTTCAGTATTAATTCTTTTAGCCGCAATGGATTATATGGCGCCGTTTCAACGCAAGCGCGGACGCGCAATGTCCCGGCCTGATTGAGCGGGATCAGCTTGAAACGGTATACCGCGGCAATACCCATGGGGCGAGAGATCACGCGCTGGGGCGCGTGGATAAGAAAAAGCCGCGTGTTTGGTTTTGTGAAACATATACGATTAGTCGAACAACCTTGTTATGTGAATCGAGGTGGTTTATTGTGAACAGTGATAAAAAACAGGGTGGCGCCTCATTGCTCTGGGAGCTGTCAAAAGGCAGCCGCTTTCTCTATCTTGTGGCCTTCCTGGCCATGATTATCGGTATTTTAAGCAATTACATTATGCCGCAGATCATACGTTTTACGGTCGATTCCGTTGTGGGCGGCCTGCCTGTCACGGAAGCGTGGCTCGCGCCATTTGTGAACCGCATGGGCGGCGCCGAGTCGCTGCGCGATAAAATTTGGATTATCGGCGTGAGCATTCTCCTTGTGACCGCCGTCGGCGGCTGCGCCAACTTTATCGGCGGCCGATCGCGCTCCATGGCCTCGGAGGGTATGATACGCCGTCTGCGCGACAAGCTCTACGCTCACATTATGCACATGCCGTATGCGTGGCATGTCAAGATACAGACCGGCGATATCATCCAGCGCTGCACATCGGATGTCGGCGTTGTGCGCAATTTTCTGGCCAACCAGATTATGGATATGGCGCGAACGGTCCTGCTTGTCATATTCGCTTACAGCATTCTCTTTCCCATGAATTTCGCGATGGCTTTGGCATCTCTGGTCTTCATACCCATCATGTTTCTCTACTCGTTTTTCTTCTTGAGCCGGGTGTCGTCGCGCTTCCAGGCCGCCGATGAGGCTGAGGGCCTGCTGATGTCCATCGCTCAGGAGAATTTTACGGGTGTGCGCGTGGTGCGCGCTTTCGGGCGCGAGCGTTACGAGGTGGACAGGTTTGACAACCAAAACAATGTATTCGCCAACCTGTGGATGCATCTGGGCAAGGTGCTCGGTGTTTTCTGGGGGCTCGGCGATATGATTACGGGCATGCAG
>JAITVU010000284.1 GCA_031285645.1 Oscillospiraceae bacterium
AACCTCAAAAAGATGTTGCAATTTGTTTTCGGATGTGCTATGATGTATCCAAAGCGGTGGGACCGGCAGGAGAGGGCCGCCCACAAAAGCTTAAACCTTATGTTTGTAAATTTTAAGGAGGAAATACAGCAATGAAAAAGATTCTTGCACTCGTGCTTGCGGTTATGCTGGTTGTCGGCATGACACCTGCTGCTTTTGCTGCTGACTATGATCCCGGAGTAGTAGGTCTCGGTTATTCGTCCGGTCCTGCGGTGACCCCTAGTGGAGACATCGGTGAAATTAATCCTGGTGTTGCCAAACTCATTTTGAAATTGTTCGATTCAACAGGTGTTCATCAGATCACTGAGAGAGAGTGGAAAGACGGCAAATTGTCCATCCAGACCCAGCAGTCTGGTGGCACAAAAGCTATCAAAGGCATCAAAGTTAAATATGACTCTGCCAAGAATGCTTATATTGAAGTAGAGTTTGCTGATTCCTACGTTGCCACAGGCGAGCAGGAGTTTAAATTCACGATCTATGTTTTGAAAGATAAGTCCCGCATTGAAGACTCTAAATTTGAGTTTGAAGGCAAAATCAAGAACAAAGAGCAGAAAATTGACACTTCCTATGACTTCGTTTACACCTATGACGTTCCTGTCGTAGAGGCTGACGAGTACCTCAAGGCTATCAAAGTTGACGCTGGTAACGACGTCATCATCTCTGCTAAAATGTTCGCCGGCAAGAAATACTATGCCCGCGCTACTGTTAAAGTAAAATCCGAGGATGACGCTATCCTGACTGAGTATCCCGACATCGACACCATCTACTACCTCGATACTGTTAACATGAGCGGTTCCGGCAACACAGTTAAACTTGACATCGGCGATAAGCTGTTTGTTTACAACAAGGACCTCGAGTATATCGGCACAACTTCCGATGATCTCCCCTTCTCCAGCAAATATTATGTCTCTTCCAAAGAGCTTGATGTTGAAGACGCTGGCGATATCGAGACTCCCGAAGGCCCTTCCGAAGCTGAGAACCCTGAAATGGGTGGCGATGATGTTCCCCAGAACATCAATGACAACCCTGGCACAGGCCGCTAATCTGAATCATATTCAGTAAAACGGTTTGACAGCTTAATTATTGCCCGTGGCTTCTCTCCAAGCCACGGGCTTTCTCTTTTTTATAAAAAGATATCAACCAAAATACGGATAAAACATTAATGTTTTATCCGTATTTTGTTAGCTCAAACCTGGAGCAGTTTTATACCACAGCATGTAACGCCTGCTGCCACGTTCGCATGAATAAGTGTATGGCAGCAGTAGCAGCTATAGCAAAGCAGCCTTCATACTCAGGTATGAGCCTCCACGCGATACGGCACTTGAACGTTTTTTATAAATCAATTATATATTTACATTCAGCGTATGCCGTTTGGCTTTTATTTCAGCTGTAATCCAGATGACAATAGGGATAATAAGTTGAAATGGTATCACGTAAAGCGGATAAATCTTCATAAAATCAAACTGCTCGATTATGCCGTGGAACAGAATCGCGCTAAAGGCCACAACCGACATACCGACCGGCAGCACAATAAAGTTGTACGAAGGAAGATTAAACAGCTTGGCCACACCGCGGGAGGCGCCGATAAGACCGGCAGATATTTTTGAAACACCAGCAAGAATATAGAAAAAAGCAAGAAAAGCTTCGATGCGCTCAAGAAAAGTTCCAATCTGAACCAAACTTGCCGCCTTATAATTAGGAAAATATATTGTTTTCATGGCTTCAGGGCCGAGAATACCGCATGTGCGGATGAAAACCATAGCGATAAAGACAATTGCGATTGCAGCGCCGGATAAAAAAAGCCGTTTTGAATGTTCTTTTTTTTCCAGGCCGCCGATAAAAGATAGAATAATAACGGATTCCAGAATGGGAAGACGGGCTATTGTAAAGCTGGCGCGTCCTATTTCCAACCAACTGTGATTCATAATTGGCAATAGGTGCTTGGGCTCAAAAAAGCGAGCGGCGGCAACGCCCATGCCTGTAACTGAGAGAATAAGCAAAGCAAATATGAGCGCGCACCATTTACCCAGAATTTCCACACCGCTTTTCGCCAGATAGAGAACAGCAATAAAAATTAAAAGCGAAATAACAATAAAAGGCGTTTGAAAAAGGGATGTGAGGTGGGCGAACTCAGCGTAGTTACCCAATGCGAGCGCGGACATATGCAGGCAGTAAAACATAAATAAAAAAGTTGTGATTTTTCCCCCTGGGTTTCCGAAAACAGCATGAGCCATCTCGTATATATCCATGCAGGGCATAAGCTTAATAAGCCGGGCGTAGAGCAGCATGATGGGCAACAGAGGAATCGCGGACAGCAAAATAGCAATCCATGTATCCTGCTTCACTTCCAATGAGAAGCCAAAAAGCATGACAGCGGTGACAGAGATACAAAACATTATGGCGACGGCGTTTCTTAAAGATAAATTTTCTTTATGCATATTTCCTCATCTCATCAGATTGCACAAACAATATTTTTACTATAGCTGTACAGGCTTAAAACTGCGACGCAATTTTAAAAACGCGGCAAACGCCGCGTGCCGCGAAGCGGCCTATATATAGTGAATTCGCTTTAAGGCCGCCTCTCAAAGAGGCATAGCGAAGCGAATTCCCATTAGGTCATATAGGTTTAAAACTGCAGCAGTTTTAAACTTATATGACTAAATAAAAAAATATGGCCGCATAGGTTGTTTCAGCCGCGTCGTGACGCGTCGGAACGGAACTGTATTCAGCGGTTCAGGCGCGCAGGTTTTCAAGAAGCGTTTGGATGGGTCTTACGGGACTCGGCAGCTTTAAGCCGTATAAATTAAACATGATGATGACATAACTGGCGACAATTAAGACAATATACAAGGTTATGTGTTTCTTAGAAGCGGTTTTAAGTTTGGGTTTCAAATCAACAAAAATTGCCACAACGTAAAACAGTGTTACGAATATCTGTTGCATGTTTCACGCTCCGTTCCATGGTTGGATATCAGGGCCTTAAACGGGATTAGCCGTGGAATGGGGAAGGAGGCGCGGAGGCTGCCGTGGGCTTCGTAGTTTTTAATCAGCCCTGTGTCGTTGATTGTAATTTTACTTTCAACTTCAATAGTTGCGTCTCGAAAATGGGATTCCCAATCATCCTTGAGCTTTTCCCACAAACGTGGATCCTTGTTACAGATTTCGTATCCGAAGCCGAAGATATCGGCGCCCGAACCCTGTTGGATTTGATTGATGATTTGCTTGATTTCGCGGTTCAGGCTTTCCTGCGCCCGGCTCTCCAGAACGCGTATATCCGGATTGGTAAAACCGGTATAGGCGGGTGTGAGTTCAATCGCGCTTGTGATGGCTGTGATATTGACGCCGAGCACCAGTGTGTCGCTCTCAACCCTGAAAGAGAGTTTCGGGTGGCTCTTTGTGATGGAGAGGGTGGCGTAAAAGGGGTCTGTATTTTGACCTTTTTCCATAAAAAAGGTATAGGTGCCGTTATTAAGGCGCTGGGTTGTAAAAAGAAAATAGGGCACGGCTTTTTTATCCAAAAAGCATTCAAGCTTATCGCCCTTGAATATGCCCGCGCCGTCGGCCGACAGTTTTTTCTTACCGTCAGGTTCTTCAATAAACCTGAAGGCGGGTAAGGTCATGTTGTTGATGTCGCTGGCCAAAAAATCATAAATTTTGATCAGGTTGAGCACACGCACGGAGTTGAGGGAATTGTGGTTGGAGGTGATGCTGTTGCTGATCTCATAGGAGATGATGCCGTCCCCTTTTTGCGGCGTTATAATCTCTCTCGCCGTTTTTTCTCTGGAAACCAGGGCAATGATTGTATCCCTTGTGCTGAAGTCGCGCAGAAAAGCGTCGACAATGTTGTTTAACCCCTGTTGGCTGGCCAGCTGATAACTGATGACAAGAATATCCATATTGCCGAAGTACATTTGGTTATACAGTTTTTGATTGGCGTTGTGTATGGCCTGGAACAACGAAGGCCCTTCGGTTGTAAGCATAATGGAATTCAGTTCACTCTGATTGCTTGACCCGTTTGGATCCACGATTTCAAAAGTGACGGACAGGTAATCAGGGTTTTCCTCGCTGATATCCACCGCCATACCGGCCACAATTGTCAGCTCATCCAGCCCCCTGTAATCCCAGCACCCGCTCAGGGACAGGCAGAACAGGGCGGCGGATAAAATGAGTGGAAGGGATTTTATCCTCATTCGTTTATAAAAATGATTTTGAGAAGAAATGACTCAACACATCCTTTGGAAAACCACCGGCTCTTATTTCCGACTGCTTAAAGGGGGCTGTACTGTATATGGGCGCGGATATATTCTTTCGCGGTTAAAGCAAACCTATTTCAGCTTTTGGCTGGGGTTATCGCCTACATGCCCGGTCCGGGCGCGCGTGCGGTTGCTCGACAGAGGCGCTACGCGCGTCAGCATTTTGGGCAGCGGCGCGCGGAAGAAAGTGTCTTTAACTTCCTGAAAACTTAAATTGTCAAGCGGCATTAAAGCGGGCACACCGTATGACTGAAGGTTGAAAACATGGATGATAAGAATGGAGAGCCCGCACACGACGCCGAGAAGGCCAAAACTGGACGCCAGAAGCAATAACAGATAGCGGGCCACGAGTGACGCGGCGCTGAGTTTGGGCACCAGGAGGTTTGTAATGCCTGTAAAGGCGACGACAATGATCATCGGGGACGCGACCAGCTTGGCTTCAACAGCGGCCTGGCCGATGACCAGCGCGCCCACAATGCTGAGCGCCTGGCCCACGTGAGAGGGCATGCGCACGCCGGTTTCGCGCAGGATATCGAAAACAAGGAGCATGATGAAAGCTTCGAGGGCGGCGCTGAGCGGCACGCTCTGGCGCTCGCTCGTGATGTTGATCATGAGCGGCGCGGGCAAAATTTCATGATGGTAAGCGGAGATGGCAATATAAAGCGCCGGTGTGATCATGGTCAGGAAAAAACCAATGATGCGCAGCATGCGCGAGAAGGTCGCGTAATAGGGATTGACATAATAGTCCTCGTTACTCTGGAAGTTTTCGATAAAGAGATAGGGGATGGTGAGCACAACGGGTGATCCGTCCACGACAATGGCGATCCGGCCGCCCAGCAGCTTGGCCGCCACAACATCGGGCCTTTCCGTTGTGCCTGTGGTGACAAAGCCGAGCAATGAGCCTTCCTGGATGTTCTCGGCAATATAGTTGCTGTCGATAACACCGTCTATATTGACGGTCTCAAGGCGCCTGTAGAGCTCGTTCAAAATATTTTTGTTGACGATGTTGTCCATATAACAGATGCAGAGCGTTGTGTTTGTCTGCGCCCCGGCGGTGTAAAACCGCATTTTCAGTTCATTCGTGCGCAGGCGGCGGCGTATCATGGAGAGATTGGCCATAAGCCCCTCGTTAAAGCCCTCGCGCGGGCCGCTCAGCACCTTTTCACCTTCCGGCTCCGTGATAGAGCGCAGCATAAAGCTCTTGGAACTGATGATCAGGGCCCTGTTGCTGCCTTCAATCAGCAGCAGAGTGTCGCCGTAGGTGATGTCCGAGACGATTTCATGCATTTCGGTGGTTTCCTTCATGTCGCATGTCATCACGAAACAGTTCCTGACGGCCTCGAAAAGCCCCGGCCCGGGGTCTATATCGGCGACAAGCAAAGGCGCGATGATGTGCTCGTTAATGAGCAGGGAATCCACAACGCCGTCGCTGAAGTAGATGCAAAAATCAAGCCCCGGGGCCGAGGCGTTTTGGAAGCGGCGTGAACGCATAATGTCGACGTCGGTGAAAAGCGCGTCAAGCGACGCGATATTGTCCGCAAGCGCGCATGAAAGCTGGCTTGCCGGGGCGACATCGGGGTTATTTTGCGGCGGGGCGGCATCGTCGGACGCCTTGCGCCGGATCCATTTGAACATATTAAGCAAAACCTCCGTTATTCATATAAAAACATACGGATACAGTGATACTCTTTATATTTTGTAAAAAGATGGATTTTATACCATACTTTGATTATTTATGGAAAAATAAGGGGCGCTTTCCGCGCCCGAACATATATGACGGTGCATATTTAACCGGTTTTAAATAATTTTTCAATGGGAATCCAATAATATGTGTGCTATAGTAATACTAACACGGATAAAAGAGATATAGTCAAACCTCTAAAAAGCGGCTGCTCAACGATCGTTTGTCAGCGCGTCTGTGTAGAATGCACGCGCTCCGGCGCATAGCTTTTTCAAGCGGTATGACTATAAACCAATCATCGGTTTTGGTTTTCATTTTGAGGGTATAACACCCCTGCACATAAGGATTTTGATCAATGCGAAAGGAATGGTTGACAAATGTATCAATATCGCAATCCGGTTCTGCGCGGTTTTCACCCCGATCCGAGCATATGCCGCGTGGGGGACGATTTTTATCTTGTGACGTCGACGTTTGAGTACTTTCCCGGCGTGCCGGTTTTCCACAGCAAAAATCTTGTCGACTGGGAACTGATCAATCACTGCCTCACGAGGCCGTCACAGCTTGATCTGAGCGGGCGGCGCGCGTCGGGCGGCGTTTACGCGCCGACAATACGTTACCATGACGGTGTTTTTTATATGGTGACGACCGACGTTGGCGGAAAAGGACATTTGCTGGTTCACACAACCGATATCCGCGGCGCCTGGTCGGAGCCTGTCTATATCGATCACGAGGGCATCGACCCCTCCCTTACCTTTGCCGACGGCGGCGTCTATTTCTGCTGTACGGGACGGGACGCGGACGGCGCGCAGGGAATCGCCCTCTTTGAAATAGACGTCAATACCGGCGCCATGCTCACAGAACCGAGAATTATTTCAAGGGGCTCGGGCGGGAAATATCCCGAGGGCCCGCATATATACCAGAAGAACGGCATGTTTTATCTGATGCTGTCCGAGGGCGGCACGGAATACGGCCATATGGTGACGCTTTTCAGAAGCAAGAATATATACGGCCCCTACACGGCCCGGCCCCACAACCCCATGGTGACGCATCGCGACCGCATGACAGGTCAAATCCAGGCCGTGGGCCATCCCGATCTTGTCGAGGATCAAAACGGTAATCTGTGGATGGTGTGCCTGGGTATACGCACCATACCCGGTGTGCTGCTGCATCACATCGGCCGCGAGACATTCCTTGTGCCCGCGCGCTGGACGGATGACGGCTGGATTAAAGTGGGTAACAACGGCACCATGGAGCTCACAATGGAGGGGCCTCTGCCCGGGGCGCCCGATAAAAAACCGCGCGCGTTCACTGATGATTTCAGCGCGCCTGTTTTGGACAGGCGCTGGACATACTTGAGAAAGCCGGATATGGACAATTACCGCGTGAACGCCGATGAAAAGGCGCTTATCCTCACCGGCACCGATGTGACGCTCTCCACACCGAAGGCGTCGCCGACCTTTATCGGCATACGGCAGCCCGAATTTGATATGACGGCGTCCGTGCGCCTTTCAGGTCCGCTCAAAAACGGGCAGCGCGCCGGCATCACAGCCTTTTATAACGACAGTTACCACTATGATCTTTATTTGACGCGGCGCTATGGCGCCTATTATATAGGGCTTTCAAAACGCATTCACGATTTTGAGGCTGTCGTGTGTGAAAAGCCGGTCGGCTATAAAGGGGATATCCGCTTTGCCATCATAGCGGATGCGAAGAAATATATCTTTGCTTACAGCGCCGGCGCGGGCTTTAACAGGATTGGCAGCGGCATGACGGCCGGGCTCGCCACGGAAGGGACTCATACCATGACTTTTACAGGCACCTTTATCGGCTTGTTCAGCGAACGGGGTACGGCGCGGTTCGGTGATTTCAGGTTATCGCCGAAGAAGGGTTAGCCCATATTACAGCAATTCGCTTTTCTATACTCTTTGTGGGCCGGTGTTAAAGCGGATTCACTATATAATGGAAATCAATTATACGGGGCGGGGACCCTTGATTTCAGGCTCGAAAAATACGCGCGGCGCCATTACATGGCTGTCGCGCGTATGGGTGTTTCATTGCCCGGGCAATATTGATCGAATATGGACATATTATGAATAGGGGGATTCTGTGAAAATAATGAAACGGGATAAACGGGCCGCCTGGTTTTTCCGGTGTGTGACAGCGGGCCTTGTGCTGATAGCGGCGGCTGTTTTGGCGGCGGGCTGCGGCAATAACCCGGGCGCGTCGCGCGCCGTTAAGCTGACGGAAGATGAACAGCTGGCGCTGGTTCGGCAAGCCGGTTTTTTGACGGAGAACTATGTCGACGGCGCTTTGGATCAAAACATCCTTGATGGGGCGGCGTCCGGATCAGACGCCGAAATCACGGGCTTTATCCTCACCATTTCCCGGTATATGGATGAACCGGGGCATCCATACCATGATTTTGTCTCCGTGACGCCCGACCGTGTGTACGTATTTCCGGCGGAGGGTGTGCGCCAAATCGCCTACGAGGTTTTCGGCGTGCAGGACTGGGGCTTCGGATCCGACATCGCTTTTAACGAGGCGCGGCAACAGTATGAATCGGGTCTTGAGTTTGGGATCGGCCATAATTATTCCTGTAAGGACCTTGAAACGGCGGTCTCCACCAGTACGGGCACGGTCAAAGTGTCGTTTAGCCTGGAGCGCACGGTCGGCGAAGGCGAAGCCTTAGGCCGCTGCCGGATCAGTTTTGAAATACACAGCGAGGATGACCGGGTTTTCCTGCGGTATAAAGGGATTGAAGCGGTGGAGTGACGGTAAGGTTCAGAGGGCATACATGTGGGCTATATCGCCCGGACTGATACGCATCGGTTGATTCCCCGGGCTTTTTAGCGTTCAGTATATTATTGTATGAATAAAGCGCCCCGCCGCGGCTTTAAGGCTTCGCGGCGGGGCGCTTTTGAGAGGAAAGGAATAACTATTTTGAAGGCCGGGAAACGGTTTGTTCAGATTTCCCTGAAATTTAAGTATGTAATCATACCAATTTTAAACCGATACGGCTATAATCAGCGCTGGGGCATGATTTCCAGCCAGTAACCGTCGGGGTCGCTGATGAAATAGAGCCCCATATCCATATTTTCATAGCAAATACAGCCCATTTCCTTGTGTTTGGCGTGGGCGGCCTCGTAATCATCCGTGGCAAAGGCGAGATGAATCTCATTGTCGCCGAGATTATAGGGATCGGCCCAGTCGCGCAGCCACGTGAGCTCGAGCTTGTGGTCACTCGTTCCGTCACTGAGATATACGATGATAAATCGTCCGTCCGCCGCTTCGTTGCGGCGATGCTCGGTCAGCCCCAAGGCTTCCTTGTAAAAAGCGAGGCTTTTGTCAAGATCGTATACATTAAGGTTGTTGTGAGCGAAGCGGAAATTCATACGGCGTCTCCTTTATGCTTGTCGTTGGGCATTACAGCGGGCATGCGGTCAAACGGCTTTAAAACAGGCCATAACTCCTAATCTGCCTGCCAATAATAATATTATAACGCACATAAAGGAATAAAGCGACATCACAGGTGTAAAATGCCGGTTACAAAACGGTGTCAGCTGATGTAGTCCTCGACAATCGCGCTGAGTGTGGCGTAGTCCTTTACTGGAATGCCGTTTTTCATTTGGATGCGGTCGTAATCGGGCAGGAACTTGACAAAGGTGTCAAATATGATCTCAGGCTCGTCTTTACCCGGCACGAAAACGGCGATGCGCCCTTCATACTCTTTGAGAAGATAGGCGTAATCCACGCTTTCCCCCGACTCCGCCGCTGTCTCGGAAGGTTCCCGCCGCACGTCCGAAACCGCTTCCTGCATGGGAATAGCGTCATGCGTGGTGGAAATATTGACCAATAACAGAGAAACCAGCGTTGTGGCCGCAATGGCCACCCCTGTCCACAAAAGCCTTTTATCAAACATGGTGAATCCTCATTTCTGCCTGTTTCCGGTAGGTATAGTCACGCTAAGCATCAATTGAATAATTAAATAAGGCAATTCAATGGCTCAATCATCATCTAATGCTGAACCCTCTTTTAAAACGAGCCGAGTGGCGGTTGCTTACGGACGCGTTTTGATATAAATTCAACTATAGCATTGACAGATTTTTACAAATATATGCCAAAGAGGTGAAAGCTAAAAATTTCTTTCCCCTTTTCGCTTTTTTATGTTATAATAATCGCGGTGATTTCAGGACAAAGTCAGAAATCATGATACTCAACCAATAACAGAATATGAACCTTGCGGCTATACGGTTCACACGCGGGCCGGCGGCTTTTATGGGTGTCCCTATCTGGAAAGTCACTGGTCATGAAAGGAGAACCACGCATGAACCCCACCCCCAATACTGGCGACAGAAAGAAAAAAGGCGCGGGCTTCTACATAGGAGCCGGTGTTAAAGGCGTATTTTCGACCATCGGGCGCGTTATCACCACCATTATAATGGTCGGTATCATCACGGGCTGCATTGTGGCCTCGGTTATGACTGTATATGTGCTGCAGTATATAGGCTCGGATGACACCGTCAATATCGATTCCCTCAAACTTGGCTATACATCCATCATATACGCCACGAATAAGGACGGTCAGGTTTACGAGTTGCAGCGCCTTTATAATATCGAGGGCAACCGGATCTGGGTTAACTACGATCAGATCAACGACTACACAAAAAAGGCCATGGTGGCGATTGAGGACAAGCGTTTCTGGTCGCACGACGGCGTGGACTGGCGCAGAACATTCGGCGCGTTTGCCAACCTCTTTATGCCGGGCGCTTCCACGGGCGGCGGCTCGACAATCCACCAGCAGCTCATAAAAAATGTCACCGGCGACGACGCGTATCGCATCGACAGGAAAGTCGGCGAGATATTCAGGGCCATTAACCTGGCGCAGAACTACACGCGCGAGCAGGTGCTTGAGGCGTATTTGAACGTTGTGCCGTTCGGCAACAACACGAACGGCATACAGGCGGCGGCGAACACCTATTTTGCCAAAGACGCCATCGATCTCACCCTTGCCGAGGCGGCGTCCATTGTGGGTATCACGCAAAAGCCCACGGCGCACAATCCCTTCCTCTATCCGGAAGCCAATAAAAAACGCCAGGAACATGTGCTATTTGAGATGCATGAGCAGGGACTCATCACCGACGCCGAATACGACAAGGCGCTCAATGAAAAGCTGAACTTTAAAAAGACGGAACACTATGAGAGTGTGTCGACGCCGCAGAGCTATTTTGTCGACCACGTCATTGAATCCGTCATTGACGCGCTCATGGAGAAAAAGGAATGGACGCGCGCCTACGCGACCGAGCGCCTCTATCAGGACGGCTATCAGATTTACACAACGATCGACGAGGATATTCAAAAGCATCTTGAGGATTATTACAGCACATCCGAGAACTTTCCGCAGGTGATATACAACGAGGAGTACCCGCAGTCGGCCTGTGTGATCACGGATACGAACGGCAAAATCCTCGGCATGGTGGGCGGTATCGGCGAGAAAACCGTTTCGCGCGGCTTTAACCGCGCGACAATGGCAAAACGCCATCCCGGCTCGGCCATCAAGCCCCTGGGCGTGTACGCGCTCAATTTTGAATATAACCGTATCAACTGGTCCTCTTTGATAGACGACAACCCCATCAATCCCGAGGACCCGCCAAGCCAATGGTGGCCGATTAACTTTACGCGCGTATACCGCGGGCCGACGACAATTGATTACGCCGTTTATATGTCGGTCAACACGGTCGCGGTCAAGCTTGGGCAGGCCATCACGCCCAAAACAATCTTTGACTTCCTGCACAATGACCTGCGCTTTGACAGCCTCATTGAACGGCAGGTCATTGGCGGACAGGTTTTTTCCGACGTCGATATCGCGCCTATGGCGCTGGGCAGCATGACGGAGGGCGTCACGCCGCTTGAAATGGCGGGCGGTTACCAGATGTTTGCCAACGGCGGACGCTTTACAAAACCGTACGCTTTTACAAAGGTCGTGGATTCCAACGGCAAAGTTGTGCTTGAAACAGACACAACGGCCAACGTTGTGATCAGCGAGGACACGGCGACGATCCTCAACAAGCTCCTGCAGCGCGTCACATCGGTCGGCACCGGCACCAGGGCCAATCTCGGTACATTCCAGACAGCCGGCAAGACGGGGACGTCCACGGACGACGTGGACCAGTGGTTTGTCGGCGTGACGCCGTACTATGTCTGCCAGGTGTGGCTGGGCTACGACGAGAAGGATCCGAAAAATTACAACGGGCAGATTCGTTACAGCACATACGCGCCGCCCATTATATTCAAAGATATCATGCTCCCGCTGCATGAGGGGCTTGAGTCCAAGCAGTTCGAGGATTCGCCGGATGTGCAGTCCATGACGTACTGCACCATTACAGGCGATCTGGCGTCGCCGAACTGTACGGCGGTCGCGACGGGCTGGTACAAGAAAAACCGTCCGCCAAGTGTGTGTACCGGCCATCCCGTGGTGGAAGAGGCCACGGGTGAGGAGGGCGAAGACGGGGACGGGCCGAGACGTGTGGGCTCGGATTCCACATCGAAGCCCTACGACTGGGAATAGGATTGATTATGACATCGGCGGCTTTGCCGCCGGCCGGCAAAGACCATGAAGGGACTCTGCCCCTCCAAACCACCCCGCCACAAATGCCAAAGGGATGGTGTCCTTCTGGACGCCCGCTGAGTTGAAGCAAAGCCTGCTCTGACAGAGGTTCAGACATGATCGCGTATATAGAGTGAACGAACTTCAAAACCGTTCCGGATTTGAAGCGTCAGGCATACGCCTGACGGCACGCTGGAGGCGTGCGCGTTCACTATGTACAGTGCGAAGGCCGCTTAGCGTCCCATTCGCTGATACTAATCCGCATTTAAAATCCTACGAAACAGAGTGATGCTTTCTTTGAGAAGAAAGCGTTTTGAGCGATAGTTGAGTAGCTGATTTTAAAAGCGGATTAGTATGAGTACAAAACCGCTTCTTAATTTTAAATCTATACAGTTATGAAAAAAGCGGCCCATGTACATCCTTGTACATGGGCCGCTTAAACAACAGGGCGGAGGGGAACCCGCCACTGCATCGGGAAGTCAGTTTTCAGTGGGGCCGGCAGCTTCGGGCGCGATGGGGTGAAGGAGCGGATCAGCCTCATCCGGTAAGGAGGCTGCGTCTTCAGGCGCGGCGATAAGATGGTCCGTTTCGCCGGACAGTTTGTAGCGGACCTTTTCAATCAGTTCCACAACGGCGAATTTCGGCACATAATGGGGCTGCGTTCCAAGGGATTCTATTTGCTGCTCAATCGGCAAGGTCTCCTGTTCGGCCGCGGCGGGCACACACATGGGCGGGAACATCACGCACCACCAGTTTTTTCCCGCGCCGTCGCCGATTGTGATGCGCACGGCGTCGTATTGACCGGCCGGCACCGTGAGGGTATCATACCGCCGGGTTTCGAAATACATATTGACAAGCCGGGCTGAGACGGGGTAATCGTAGCCCATACCGGAAACGGTGGCCCGGGCGATGTCTTCAATATCGCTGAGGCGCGCGCTTATTTCCTCTTCCGCCGCGTCTTTACTGGGCGCGCCCCGGAGCAAAGCGGGCGAGGCGGACAGAAGCGCGTCGCGCACGGCATATTTGACGGCCTGATCCTCGTTTGTGTCGGAATTGGCAAGGATGTGCAGGCGCACGACGCCGTCCCGAACGTCCTCGCACTCAGCGCCGAATCCCGTGAAGGAACCGATGAAGAGCGCCGCGACAACACCGATCAGGACCGATAAATCTATTCTGCTCATATGTACAAAACCTGCCTTTCACAATCATGATTGGCAGGTTTTACCATATGTATTCAACTGATATGGATTATTTTCGCGCCGTGCGCTATGGGGCGGACAATAAAGGTTTCGCGGACAATTTCGCTGATATAATCCTTGCATTCCGCGGCCATGACGCCGTCAGTATAAAGTCCGACGACCGCGCTGCCGGAGCCCGTCATAACGGAACCCAAAGCTTTGTTGAGCCTGTATATACCGGCCAGAACCTCCACTTCCTCTATGATTTCCACCTGCTGAAACACGTTGCCCATCGCCTTGCCCACGCCGTCAAGGTTGCCCGTTTTTATGGCTGAGAGCATGGCGGCGGTGTCGGGATGGATTACTGATCTCTTCTTACTGTCATAAACACGGTAGGCCTGCGCCGTGTCGACGCCGCGCGGCGGCTTTGAGAGCACAAAGTAGCAAGGCGGCAGATCCGGCAGGGGGGTTAAAATATCGCCCCGTCCTTGCGCGAACTGGCATCCGCCCGCCATGCAAAAGGGGACGTCCACACCCACTTTCCTGCCGATATCGTGCAAATGCGCCGCCGACAAAGCGCCGCCGAGGATTTCATTGAGGGCCAGCAGCACGGCGGCCGCGTCGGCGCTGCCGCCGGCCACGCCGGCCTGAACGGGAATGGTTTTATCGATGTGGATGGAGAGTCCCTGCTTGGGGACGCCCGTCAGCTTAAAAAAGGCCATGGCCGCTTTGTAAGCGATGTTTTCCTCATTTTCAGGGACGGATGTGTTTGAACAGGTGACGCGGATTTCGTCACCGTCAATTTTGCTCACAACCACAATATCGGACAAATCAATGGCTTGAAGCACGGTGTCGACGGTATGGTATCCATCCTCGGCTGTTCCCGTAATGTCGAGCAGTAAATTGATTTTACCTGGGGCCTCGACAACCGCCCTTCTGAAATCAGGCATGCTTTCTCCTCCATATTACAATTAAGCCGAAAAAACATATCCCCCGGAATATGGGGAGCTTTATGGCACACAGTCATACGACGCTCGCAATTAAACAGGATTTAATAGTATTATCGGTCGAAATATGGGAAAATTTAGCCTGGTTTTTGACTGAAACGCCTGCACGCCGTAACGCGCGGCCGGATTATGCTGTAGTTATGTCGTGGCAACAGTATAACCGGCGCACTGTTTTTTAGCCTGCCATAGGGTCGCTGCCAAACGGCTTGTTCGTCCTTCACAGTCAAACGTCACGCTTATACCAATATCCAATTAAAAAGCAGATAAAAACGAGCGGTGCGTTTTTGTAAAAGAAGGCGCTCCGAGCGAAGATTGATTTACATCATTTTATCGGTGCTTAGTATCAGAATGCAGGCGTCATTTCAGCCAAACAGCCGTGAGCGTTTAATTTTGACAGCCTGCACGGGGCACATTTCGTGGCAGCAGTAGCAGGCAATACATTTTTTATAGTCGATGACGGCTTTGCGTTCATGAATGGTAACGGCCCCCGGCGCGCAACTCTCGCTGCACTTTCCGCAGCCGATGCATCGGCGTTTTTCAATGGCCGGCCGGGATGTAAAAAACGCCGAAACGAGGGCGTTAAAGGGCTTTTTAAGCGCGGGCGGCAGTTTGTGGGAAAAATCATGCGGCCGGCTGTCCGGCAGGATAAAGCGGCCAACGGGTGCGGGCGCGTCGGATATCCAATCCAGTTCATCGGCGCTTGCCGGGCAAAGGCCCGACTCGATGGCGTGGCGCACTGTGGGCACGATATCGGGCGTCATGCCGGTATAACGGCACAGGGCCAGATCGAGCGCAAAAGGATTGACCGCCGCGAAGGTCATGCCGGTATGGCGTATGGCGCCCGCGGAGGGGCCGTTGCCCTCCATGGCGTCTACAGCGTCCACAATGGTGAGGCAGGGGGCGATAAGAAGCGCCAGATCGACAAGCATGCGGCAAAAATCATCTTTTTCGCCAAAGCGAAAGTGCAGCTCCGGCTTTTGCAGGCCCGGTACGCAGCCCAGCAGGTTTTTAACGCCGGCCGAAAGCATCACCATGCCGTGTGTTTTAAGCTTGGGCAGGTTGATCACGGCGTCGGCGTTGGCGACAGGGTTGATGACGTTGAACGCCCGGCAGATTACGGCTTTATCGGCGGCCAGGGCCGTATAGCCGGTGTCAAAATTGAGGGCGGCGTCAGCGCCCACGGCGCCGGTCATGCCGGTTGCCTTATAAATCCCCTCCAGGGCGCTTTTTGTGTAGGGGCCGCCGGGGCTTTCACCGATGACAATATCGGTTATGCCCATGGCGCGCAGCGCCCTGATGACGGCCGCAACCAGTTCGGGATGCGTCGTGACGTTTTGATCCGGCGCGGCCTTCATCAATAAATTGGGTTTGATGCACACGCGCATACCCGGCTTTAACATCGTATCGGCGTTCAGCGCGGCAAAGTGCCCCGCCACAACGCGGTCCATCTCCCCGGTGCTGTAATCCGCCGCCGGGAACGCACAGATTCTTTTGTCCAAATCACGCGCCTCACTTAATATGGTTTAAAGTTATACGATACTGAGCGAACGCCAAAAATAAACCATTTTTTAAAGCATCCGCGCGCACGCGCGAGTGGGGCCGCGAAACGGCCTTCGCACCGTAAATAGTGAACGCGCACGCCTCCAGCGTGCCGTCAGGCGACTGCCTGACGCTTCAAAAACGGAACGTTTTTGAAACTCGTTCACTCTATACTTGACGACTGTTCATAAGCCCATGCAAAATCAGGCCCGCTTTTTGATCTCACGGACAAATTCGCCGATGCGGCTGAGCGCTTCGATGATATGCTCGGTCGAATAGGCGTAGCAGATGCGCACAAAACCCTCGCCGCACGCGCCGAAGGCGTCGCCCGGTACAACGGCGACGCGCTTGGATTCCAGCAGTTTTTCACAGAATTCAAGCGACCCCATGCCCGTCGAGCGTATAGAGGGGAAGACATAGAAAGCGCCGCCCGGGCTAAAACAGCGCAGGCCAATATCATTGAGTCCCGCCACAATCAGGCGCCTGCGCCGGTCATAGTCGGCCGCCATGTCCCCGATCTCCCTGTCACAGTGCTTCAGGGCCTCAATGGCAGCGTACTGGCTTGTGGTCGGGGCGCACATAATGGCGTACTGGTGAATTTTAAAGAGCACATCCATGACAGGGGCCGGGGCCACACAGTAACCGAGCCGCCAGCCCGTCATGGCATAGGCCTTGGAAAAGCCGTTGACAACAATGGTGCGCGCCTTCATATCGTCACTGATCGAAGCGATGGAGACATGCTTTTCGCCGCCGTAGGTCAGCTCGGCGTAAATCTCATCCGAGAGCAGCATAATATCGGTGCCTTTAAGCGCCGCCTCAATCTCCAGAAGGTGTTCCCGGCGCATCACGCCGCCGGTCGGGTTGTTGGGGAAGGGGAAGATGAGCAGTTTGGATTTCTCCGTTATCGCCGCCTTTAAAGCCTGCGGCGTGAGGCGGAATTCGTCCTCCTCCTTTGTGACAATGGGGACCGGCACGCCGCCGCACAGCTGGACAATCGCCGAGTAAGCCACAAAACACGGCTCCGGCAGCAGCACCTCGTCGCCGGGGTTGACAAAGGCCCGGATTGTGAGGTCGATGGCCTCGGAGCCGCCGACCGTGACAAGCACCTGGGACGGCTCGTACACAAGGCTGAAACGCCGCGACAAATAGCGGGTGATCTCAACTTGCAGGGCGGAAAGCCCCGCGTTGGCCGTGTACCATGTGTTGCCCCTGTCCAGGGAATCGATACCGGCCTTGCGAATAATCCAGGGCGTTTTATAATCCGGCTCGCCCACGCCGAGCGAGATGACATCCTTCATTTCGGCGGCCAAGCTGAAAAACTTGCGTATGCCCGAAGGCTTGAGAGCCGCCGCGCTTTCGGAAAAAAGCCTGCGGTAATCCATTAAAGCATCACGCTTCTTTCATCCCGGCCCGGTTCCACCAGCATGGCGCCCCTGTCCTTGTAACGGCGCAAAACAAAATGAGTGGCGGTGGAGAGGACCGAATCCATGGGCGCGAGGCGGTAAGCCACAAAGGACGCGATATCTTTAAAGTTTTCACCGACGATGGTCAAAGCGAGGTCGTAACCGCCGCTCATCAAATAGACGGACTGCACCTCCGGAAAGCGGGCGATCTGCTCGGCCAGTTCCTCGAAGCCGCGATCCCTTTTGGGCGTGACCTTAAGTTCAATACGCGCGCTGACATAGTCGCGCTCGGTGCGGTCCCAGTCGATGATGGCTTTGTAACCGCGAATCACCCCGGATTTTTCACAGGCGGCGAGCGCGGCTTTAACCTCGCTCTCGGATGTACCCAGCATCGCGGCCAGCTCAGGCACCGTATAGCGGGCGTTTTCCTCTAAAAGTTTCAATAAATCAAGCATAAAAAGCCTCCTTTGGATGATCTTTTCAGATCGCGGTCGCGTTTTCAAGTTTATCGGCCCTAAAATAAACGGGTCATTGTGATCCGTTTGCTTTCACCACATAAGCGCCGGCGATGTCGGCGGCAGCGGCGCTGTCCGCGTTAATTTGGGCGCGCAAGGTTTCAAGATCATCGAATTTGCGCTCCGGGCGGATAAAATCGAGGAAATCCACACGGACTTTCCGGCCGTATAAATCGCCTTCAAAATCGTGGATGTATGTCTCCGCCAAAACATGGTCGCTGCCGACGGTGGGCTTGACGCCCACGTTTGTCACGGACGAATACCATGTGTTTGCGATCCTTGAAACCGTGGCGTAGACGCCGAAACGCGGTGTGACAAAGGTGTCGGGGAAAGGCTGGTTAATGGTCGGGGAGCCCCATGAACGCGCGAGCGCGCGGCCGTGCACAACCTCAAAGTCAATGCAAAAGCGGCGGCCGAGCAGGGCGTTGGCGGCGGGTATATCGCCCGCCTGTATGCGGGCGCGGATACGTGAGGAACTGACGGGCGCGCCGTCCACACTGAGCATGGGCACAATATCGACGCCAGCACGGCCGCGGCAAAGCTCAATGAGGGTTCCTGTGCCGCCGCCGCCGCCCCGTCCGAAGCGGAAATTCTCGCCGCAGGATATGTGCGCCGCGCCAAAGCGCCCCAGCAACACGGTATTGATAAAATCCACAGCCGGGATATCATGGAACTGGGAAAAATCAGGCCGGAATATATAGTCGACGCCCATGTCACGCATGATATCAGAGAACATGTTAAAGCTGATGATTTCGCCGGGCTGTTTGTGCGGGGGAACCGCGCCGTTCATTGTAAAGGTAAAGACGCCCAAAGCAAGCCTTCGGTCTTCGGCGGCTTGCCTGGCCCGGGCAATCACGCCCATATGGCCAAGATGCAGGCCGTCGAAAAGGCCGAGCGCCACTGAGACTGACGCCGGGGGCCGATCAACAGATTGAATACGATCGAATACTTTCAAGGAAAACGCCTCATTTTTATGGCCAATGAAAAGGCCGGTTCTTTTGAGAATATAGTGAACGACCATCAGGCAGTCGCCTGACGGCACGCCGGAGGCGTGCGTGTTCACCATGTACGGTGTGAAAGGCCGCTTAGCGGCCACAGTCGCGCGTGCGCGCGACTGCTTCAAAACAGACCGTTTTTGAAGCATTTGCTGAGTATAAAGCAAGGCATGGCCACAGGCAGAGTGCCGCCGACCGACAATGAAGTACCGCCTGTGTCCCCGTACGGCTGTTCAGGGCCGGGCGCCGCCGAACCATTTTTTGCTGATCAGATTATCGCTTGCGGGGTCGGCTGTGGCGATGGCAATAAAGGCGCCGTCGGAACCGAAAACAGTGAAGCTGGCGCCGGGTTCGGCATTGTGCAAACCAAGGCGCGCCAGCGAGAGGCGCACACCGTCACCGAACATTTTCGTCTGTTTTGCATCCAGGCGCAGCGGGGAATAGGATGTGAAAACGCTCGACACCGGCAAAAGCCGATTCCGAAGGATGCCCTGATCGGCCAGATCCTGCGCGGCGGACAGGGTTATGCAGTCGTCAAGGGAAAATCCGCAGGCGGCTGTCCGGCGCAGAGCGGTGAGGACCGCGCCGCAGCCCAGGGCTTCGCCGAGATCATGGCACAGCGTGCGGATATAAGCGCCCTTGGAACAGGCGACATCAATGGTATACGTATGGTCGTTTTCGTCCGCGCCCAGCAATGAAATTGCGTAAACAGTGATGGCGCGCGGCTTGCGCGCGACCTCGACGCCCTTCCTCGCCAGATCGTACAGCCGCTGCCCGTTCACACGCACCGCCGAGTACATGGGCGGCAGTTGCTTTTGCGCGCCGGTAAACAAGGCGACTTTTTCCATGACCTGAGCGGCCCCGGCCTTCACGGGGCGCCGATTGAGCACCGTGCCGGTGATATCCTGCGTATCGGTGCTGACACCGAGGCGGAGAGTTGCCGTGTAACGCTTATCCTGAACAGGCAGGATATCGCAGGCTTTTGTGGCCGTGCCCACAAACAGGGGCAGGACGCCGGTCGCCATGGGATCGAGCGTGCCGGCGTGGCCGACTTTTCTTGTGCCGAGCATGCCGCGTATTTTAGCGACCACATCAAAGGAGGTAAAACCCTCCGGCTTATCTATACAGAGTATTCCGTCCATGCGTTTTTATCCAGAAGCTCCTTTTTTACGGCATCTAATATTTTGTCCCTGACAGCGTCTAAAGAACCGATGAGCGTACACCCGGCGGCGGCGGCGTGGCCGCCGCCGCCAAAGGCGGCGCAAATCTTTGAGGCGTCGACAGGGGCCTGTGTGCGCAGGGAAATACGGTATGTATCGTTTTCCCGTTGACGGATGGTGATACCCGCAAGCACGCCCTCAACCGTGCGCGGAAGCGACGACACACCGTCGAGCTCCTCTTCGGTAACGCCGAACCGCTCAGCGAGATTCATCTCAAGATAAATAAGGGCGCAACGGCCGTCAAAATGAAACTGCATGGTTTCAAGCATTAAGCGGTCAACGTTGAGGCGGCCGCGCGTTTTGGTCTCGAACATGAGTTTGTTGATAAAAGCGCTGTCCGCCCCGGCCGCCATAGCCCCGGCCGCAGCAAGATGCGTCCG
>JAITVU010000287.1 GCA_031285645.1 Oscillospiraceae bacterium
ATTGTCGATCCTGCGACGCGGCACAGCCCCGCGGAATTTTACATTGATTTGTTTAGACTGACAGGCCTTTCATACCACGAGATCACGCACTGCTTTTGTACCCATCATCACGAAACGCATTGGATGGGATTCGATTATTTTCCCAACGCTAAATGGATGACCGGTGTGGGGAATAAAGAGCTTATTATAGAGACCGCCCGTAAAGTCAGAGTCCGCGCTTACAGAAACGCCAGCATTTATTCCACGGCATTGGACACAAGCAGGATTATGGAGGTGACGGGTGAGTTTTTACCGGGAATATACGCGCTGCCCTTGCCGGGGCACACGCCTTGTTTATACGGAATCGCATTCGCAGACGGGGATAAAAGGATCGTACATGCCTCAGACGCCGTGGTCACACGGCGTCATTTTGAGGACAGGGTCACGGAGAATCAAAATGACCGGGAATGGGCCCGCGTCGCGGCCAAGACGATATCCGATATCGCTGAAAGCTTTGACATTGTGATACCGGGGCACGATAATATCATCGTGATTTAGAGCCGTTCAGTTTTCCCGCTTTGCTCTGATCGCGCTCTCTCAGCCACGCCATATATAAGCCAAACAAGTCGCTTGCGGTTTAAAAGTGTGTCTGTTATTAGAACCTGTTGGCATAAAACAACGGTTTTTTGGCGCTTTTTGGACCTTTCATTGTTGCCGCAGGCAAATTGGCATCAGCCTTATTTGTCCACGCCGCCTTGAATTGCCCGAAAAACCGCTCAAAAATCCGGTCATTCTATTTACGTCAACAGGCTTTAGCTTGTTCTATTATAATCGAGGCAAACCATCAACGTGTTTTCATCACCGACCATCCCGCCTTTTGTTATGATGGCGAGTCCGTCAAAAGCGCCCCCGGCCAGCGTCGCGTAAGCCGCGAGCGGGACAATTTCATCCACAAGCCGAAGCCCGTTTGCGCCAAGGCTCCGGCATACGGCCACCGTGATATCTCCGCCGCTGGTGAAAATCCGCCCATACGCGCCGCTGCCAAGCAGCTTTTTTGCTATTGAGCCAATAGCCGCATTGATGGAGAGGGACAGCTCTTCCGCCGTCACGCCCAGGCGCTGCATATAAGGCTCAAACGGCACGCGGCGGTCGGGATCGACGCCGCAGGAAACGACACAGTTAATCGCAGACCCGGCGCCGTTTTTCAGTATATCCGCACAGACGCGCGCGATCTCGCCATCCCGTGAAACGCCGCCTTCCATAAGCGGCGCCGTATCGATATAGGCTGTGTATGCGCGGCCTGAACAGTTCAGTTTATCGACTTGGGCGGCGGCGACGCTGTTGACGCTGCCGATGACAGCCAGGGATTTAAGCGGACTTGTATCGGGAGAGCGCTTGACCGCGTGAAGCTTGGGCTTATGCGGTTTTATCCGGGCCGCGAGAGCGGCCGTAAAGGGACCCGGATCCACGGCGGCAAAAGGACGGCCTGATAAAAAAGCTGCCCTGGCAATGGTTTCTATATGGTCGTCATTCACAGCGTCGAAAATAATGATGCGCGCGCCCTGTTCCGCCAGTTTGCCGATTTGCCGCCCGAGACGCTCAGGGCCTTTTTTGATATCATCGAGATAGACGGACGCGCAAGGGTATTTTGACTGCAGAGCCATAAGCCTGTCCGGGCGTGATGCGGTGACGGGGTTTTTAGGGTCCCGGGCCGCGGACGTCCGGTGCAGCGGTATGCCGTTGACGCTCAGATGGCCTTCAGTCATGGTCCGGCCGGCGGCAGGAAAAGCGGGGACGGCCAGCGCCGTGTAAGCGCCGCCGAGATGATCAAGCAGCGCGTCTGTTTCGCTTCCGAGATTGCCGCGCAGCGTGGAGTCAATGCGCTTGCTGTAGAGGCCGACCGCGTTTATGTCAATTTGCCTCGCGGCGGACAGAACCGCGTCATACGCGTCCTCGGCTGCTTTCCCCCGGCTGTCAGTCGGGTAAATAATGCAGTCATAGCGCGACAGATCGGATAAAGGGCGGTCCGCTCCGGGTATGACGGTAAAAGTCTCGAACCCTTTTTTAACCATCATAACGCCGGTGGCGTTGCCTCCGGTCAGGTCATCCGCGATGACATATACCATACTAAACATCCTTTCACCGAAACAACAGGCTTAATACCTGTTTTTGGCGCTTTTGATCAGGACCTGAAATAAACAGGCCGGAAAAAACGTGTTTCAACATTGACAAGGTCGCTGTAATAAACAAAGGCCCCAGGGGAATTCTGCGCGAGCAACAGCGTTTCGCCGTCTACGACAACGAGGCTGTGATTATAGCGCAATGTTTCATCCTCCGCGCTCATGTCACCCGAACGGGTTTGGATGAGGTCCCCCGGGATCAGAACGGAAGCGCCTGTGAGTTCTTGCCCCTTCATCGCGTTATCGCCCGTCGCAAAGTCCCAGAAATGCCCCACGTTTTCCCACGCGGGGGAGCCGCCGCCATCCCCGGCATACCAAAGGTCATTCATGTTGACGCCTGAATCCGGATGGACGGTTTCACCGGCGAAACCGGACCATATGCACTGGGATGTAAAGTTGGCGCAGTTGCCGATCCAGTCGCTGATGCTGTAAAAATCAGGGTTGAGCGATTCCGTATACCGGCGGGCATACTCGGCGGCAAGCAGGCCGTCGTAAACGGCGGCGCCATCCGGAATATCCGGTAAGTCGGCTGCTTCGGCCCATTCAAATTCCCTGATCAGCGCATCGAGCGCTTCATCATCGTCCGGCACCTCCAAGGGCTCCAGCCAGAGGAATTTACGCACGGATCCGGGATAGTAGTGAAACGATATCTTCCAGTTGCCGGATTCGTCCCGGCGCAGGCGGATCGTGTGCTGAGCGTTGAGAGCCATCATGGGCGGATAGGCCTCGCCGGGCTCCCCCCTGATTTCAAAGTGGAACATGACTTCGTTTTTGTATGTAATCCCCGCTTTTTCCCAGTAATCAACCCTGCCGTCGTCAATGTCATCGTCGTCAATATAGATGATTTCATAGGGCAGCATCCTCGTGTCGACATAGCATAAATCATTTTCATCCAGCAGGCGGCGGCGCTGGATCAGCAGCTCAAACCACGCAAGCGTGTTGCGCATGCGGCTGAGCGTCGTGTCGACAAGATGGCTCAGGTCTATGGCGGTATGACTGGCGTAAGCGATGTATTGCTGTTCAAAATAGGCGTCGATAATTTGTTCGGGCAGCGCGCCGTCTTCCGGTATGTAAGTTGCAAGGAACAAATCCGGCGCCGGTTCGGGTTCGGTCTCCGAAACTGTCCGCGGCGTTAAGAGAACAGGCTCCGCCGCCGCGTTAAAATCTTCGGCGCCCGCAGAACCGGTCAGGGCGGCGAACGCAGGCTGAGTATCCGGTACGGCTTGGGTGTCGGTAAGGGCGGAAGGCGGGGCAAAAGGTGTTTGGACTAAAGTGGCGGCACACAAGGCCGAGAGAACGATCATGGCAATCTTTTTCATATGGTGTTTATTCCCGCCTCGCCGCGTTCTTTAGTATCTCTGTAAAGCCGAGCTTGAAAAACTGATAGTTTTCCTCAATATAATCCGCCGGATAAGCCTCAAGCGCAATCAGCATTTCTTTCGCAAACTCGAGGTGCGCCGTGCCGTTCGCGGTCACGAGGCTGCCGTCTCTTACGGCTTGCCGGTTCAAATAATGCGCCTGACCTGTGTAGCGCTCCTGTGCGCCCTCCATAAGGCTTTCCGGCGTGTTGCTCGTATGCTTCTTTTCATTCAGCAAGCCGTGCATGCCGAGAAACACCGTTGCGTCGCAGATGGCGCCGACAATTTTCCCGCTTGAACAGGCGTCCATAAGCAAAGGGGCGATTTTTTGCGCCTCGTCTGTCCGCCACGCGTTTCCGCCGATTAAAACAAGACCCGCGTAATCGGCTGGATAATCGTCAACGGAATAATCGGGGAGAATGGTGAATCCGCCCATGGACTTGACGGGTTCTTTACTCACGGACAGGGTTTTTACGTCGTATGGCGACGTTTTGTCCTTGATCCGGCCCTGTAGGGCGGACGCCAAAAAAGGATATTCATAATCCGCAAACTGATCGATAACAACAAATAACAGCTGTTTTTTCA
>JAITVU010000017.1 GCA_031285645.1 Oscillospiraceae bacterium
CCGTCAGGTCATCCGTGAGATAGCTTATGTACTGGAAAGCCACGACTTGCATCCGGCATTGTATATAGCCTATGACAGAAAAGCGTTTTTCGGCGTCGGACAGCATGATTTGCGTATATCCTTTGATACGAATATACGGACAAGGCGTTTCGATCTGTCGCTTGAAGCGGGAGATTACGGTAAGCTTTTGCTGCCGCAGGAGCAGTGGCTTATGGAAATAAAATCGTCACAAAGCATTCCTGTTTGGCTTTCAAAGCTGCTGTCGGAATATAAAATATATCCGACGAGTTTTTCAAAGTATGGCGCAGAATATAAACAAATGCTGGAGGTTAATAAACCGCAGGTCATCTACACATTTATACCGGAAAAAGCCGCGTCATTCTTCAGGCCGACAGCTACAGCATAACAGAGGAGGGAAAAATAATGCTTGATTCCATTTTTTCAACAGCGGCATCAGTAGATTCTACAATTACAATCAATGGTTTGTTGGCGGCATTGGGAACGGCGCTTATACTTGGTATAGCTATCAGCCTTGTGTATACGAAAACAAATAAAGGAAAATCGCCTTCTCAGAGTTTCGCGCTTACTCTGGTAATGCTTCCGGCAGTAGTAACAATTATAATCTTGTTAGTTGGCAGTAACGTCGCAAGAGCGTTTTCTCTGGCGGGGGCGTTTTCAATCATACGGTTTCGGAGTGCGCCGGGCGACGCTAAAGATATAACATATGTTCTTTTCACTATGGCTGTAGGGCTTGCTGCCGGTATGGGTTATCTGCTATATGCCGCTATTATAACTGCTGCGTTATGTGCAGTGATGATCGTGCTTGAATTTACAAAATTCGGGTTGATAACAGGAACAGGGAAAATACTCAAGATAACGATTCCTGAAAATCTTGATTATCAAAACGCATTTGATACTGTTTTTCAAAAATATACATCGAATTTTAGGCTGTGCAGGGTCAAAACGGCTGACCTCGGAAGCTTGTACGAACTTACCTATTCAGTAACAACAAAGAGCGAGACAAATGACAAAGACTTCATTGATGAACTGCGCTGCCGTAACGGGAATTTGAACATCACACTTGTTTTGGATGCGCCGTCCGGTGAACTGTAGTAAGACTCTAGTATCTACCTTATTTATATATCGAACTGCGCGAGCTGGTCTAAAAGCTCGCGCAGTTTTTTTTACGCACCTTGACAGTATGCTCGGGAAGGCTTGCTCTTTTACGGCGACGTCATCATCCCATTCCGTGATAATTTCCCGCACGACACGGAAATCTACGCTTTGCTAAATACCCGGACTAAAGAATCCGCCACGGAGGGCGCGGCGGCGTAAGCGGCGCGGAAAAGCACTATAAAAAAATCATAACAGAGAGGCAGGTGACAAACAATGGGCAGACCGAAAAAACCGGCGCTGATGAGCGACCCGTCCGTCAAGGAACTGTTCGCCGTCCTGAAAGAAAACGGCAGGGATACGAGCGCGCTGACCGCCATCGTCAATTCAGTATCGGCTATGAAACGTCAGCTTTCCGCGGCTTCGGCGAACCTTGAAACTGTGCAGCGGGAGCTTTCCACTATGCGCGAGGAACGGAACCACCCGATGAAAACGATGCTCGAAAAGACGGCGCGGTCGCTGTCGGCTAAGATCAAGGGACTCCGTTCGCGTATCGACGCCGTCAAGGAAGCGATTGCGGGCGGCTGTAAGAAAGCGGTCGCCGCGTTCCGCGATACGGGCGTATCCGCGCTGAACCACCTCGCGGGTTTCTTCCATATAAAAGAAGCCCTGAAAAACCAGCGGGACGGGCTGACGGACGCCGTCAACAGTTCGCAGGCGTCCGTCGCCAAGATCGAGGCCGCCGCCGAGCAGTATCACAGCGCCGGCAGAGCCTTGAAAAATATCGGGCGGGCCATACGCGGGCAGGAACCCATCCCGGATATCAAACCCAACGGGAAGCTGGCGCGGCTGATCGAAACGCCGTACCGCACCGAAATCGCGCATTTAAACCTTTCCCTGCGGCTGGTCAACAAGGCGCTGGCGGCTTTCGACCGGCTGGAGAAATCCGCCGCGAAAGCCGCCGAAGCGGAGCGGCCTTCCGCCTGCGAAACCATGAAACAGCTTCAAAAGCAGATCGACACGGAAAGGCAGGACGCGCCCGCCAAGACGAAGGTCAAAGCCAAAGACGGGCAAGTGGCGTAAAGGCGGGGCAAAGCGCGGGCGGGACGCTATTCGTTCCCGCCCTGTTTGTTTTTAAGGATCGAGGTGAGAAAACGCATTGGCAAGAGAATATGACGCCCGCCCGCACAGAACGCCGGCGCGTAAAACAGCGGCGGAGGTCACGGACGAACGAGGCGGGAACACAGACGGCGACAGCCGGGAGGAGTTCGATCTCCGCGCGGAGCGGAGCGATCCCGCCGTTTGGCGCGCGGCGTCAAGAGACGATTCCGCGTCCGTCCATGAAAAAATCAAACGGCATAAGGCGCAGGCGCGGCAGTTCACGGAACACGCGGCGAAGCCTGTGGAGGCGCCGCAGGGTAAGGAAATACCGGGCGGCGTTACGGCAGACGGTGTTACGCCGGAGCCGCCGCAAGCAGCCCCATCATTAAGCGTTACCGGGAGTGTTGCGGAGTCCGGACGGGATAGGCCGGATACTTCGGAACGGGTCGCGCCGCCATCCGAACCCACGGCGGACACGGCAAAAACGGCGGAACCGTTACCCGAACCACAGCGATTACCCGAACGGCAGCTTGACACCCCTGCGGACGGTCATTCATCCCCGGAGGACACGCCGCTCCGTCATGAGCGTCCA
>JAITVU010000022.1 GCA_031285645.1 Oscillospiraceae bacterium
CGAATGCCCTCCGCCTCCCCGGTGCTCCCGATATAAAGATCGCAGGGTTTGGGGCCGGGGAACGGACTGCCGCTCTCCTCCATTACCATGATCAGCCTGTCAAGGCCCATAGCGAACCCCATAGCGGGGGTAGGCGGGCCGCCCATGCTCTCTACAAGCAGGTCATACCGGCCGCCACCGCCCACGCTGGACTGCGCGCCGATTTTATCCGAGACAAACTCGAACACCGTTTTTGTGTAGTAGTCGAGTCCGCGCACGATAAAGGGGTTGACGACATAATCCATGCCCACAGCGTCCAAACGGGTTTTAAGCCCCTCGAAGTGATCCAGGCAGTCCCCGCACAGGTTGTCAAGCGTTTTGGGGGCGTCGGCCTGCAAAATGCGGCATCCCTCCGCCTTGCAATCCAAAAGCCGCAGGGGATTGCGTTCCAGGCGCTCCTTGCAGGTATCGCACAACTGGTCGTAGCGGGCGCGATAGTAGGAAACGAGCTTCTCGTGGTATTGCGGGCGGCAATCCGGGCAGCCGATCGAATTGATGTTGAGCGTTACGTCCGTGATGCCGAGGCGTTCAAACAAATCTCCGGCCACGCCGATGACCTCGACGTCCGCCGAGGCGCTTTTACTGCCGAAGCACTCAACGCCGAACTGTGAAAACTGCCTGTAGCGCCCGGCCTGAGGGTTTTCATGCCGGAAACAGGGCGCGACATAGCTCACTTTTATCGGCAGTGCGTCGGCGAGCAGATTGTTTTCGAGCACGGCCCGCACAGCCCCCGCCGTCACCTCGGGGCGGATTGTAATGTGCTCATGCCCCTTCTCGAAACTGTACATCTCTTTTTGCACGATGTCGGTGGTATCGCCCACTGAGCGCACAAAGAGCGCGGTCTTTTCGATGATGGGGGTCCGCAGTTCGCCAAAGCCGTAGTTCTCGGCAATTGTGAGCGCCGTGCGCTCGACATACCGCCATTTGTGCGACTCAGACGGCACAATATCGCGTGTGCCCCGGATGCGTTTGTATTGTTGCGCCATTTTTATCTGTCCTTTCACCGTGGTTATTATAGCTGTATAGGTTTAAAATTGTGACGTAATTTTAAATGCACGGCAAACGCCGCGCGCCGCGAAGCGGCCTATATATAGTGAAATCGCTTTAAGACCAGTTCACAAAGAAGCATAGCGAAGCGAATTCCCATTGAATCATTATGGTCTAAAACAATGGATAATTTTGAACCGTAATGACTCCATTTTTGAAGCTCGCTGAGTATAAAAACAAAAAACCCCGTCCCAAAAATAGGGACGAGGATAATCCACGCGGTGCCACCCTGATTGCGCGCAGACGCGCGCCTCTCGGTTCCCTTAACGCGGGGAACGGGGTAAAACCCAAACTTGACGGATGTCTTCACACAGCAAAATCCGGCAAGCCGCCTTTCACCGTTCAGCGGCCTCTCTGATACCTGTGATGCGCTACTCTTTCCATCTCAAACGCCGTTATCATTATTGTATCTATGTTGCACGGATTATATCAGTTTCATGCGCGTTTGTCAAGCCCTCCGGAAAAGGGGCAGATCACCGAACGGGATTGACAAGATCGCGCCAGTCAAGGTCACCGCGCTCAAGCGCGTGTATAAGCGCCTCCGCCGTCGCGATATTGGTCGCCATCGGGATGTTGTGGACATCGCACAGGCGCAGCAACGTCACCTCGTTGACCTCTTCCAGCTTCGGCGTAATGGGGTCGCGGAAAAACAGGAGTAGGTCAATCTCGTTATAGGAAATGCGGGAAGCGATTTGCTGGTCGCCGCCCTGGCTGCCGCTGAGGAACTTTGTGATGTCAAGGCCCGTCGCCTCGCTGACCAGTTTGCCTGTCGTGCCTGTTGCAAGGAGGTTGTGCCTGCTGAGGATGCCGCAGTAAGCGATGCAAAATTGCACCATCAGTTCCTTTTTAGCGTCGTGGGCGATAAGCGCGATATTCATATCCATTCATGGTCCCGCCGAAGCGGTGACCCATCCTCCTTAAATAGTCGGTTGAAATAGTCCGTCCGTTCAAAACGCGAAGACAATGACACTCACCGGGCAAGCCCCGGTGTATCAAGGTTACGATACCGCTCGTTTCATAATAAAGAATTCAGCGTCATGCTTATAGTCCTATTATGCCCTGAAACGGTTATTTCACCAAAAGCGGCAAACTTTCTCCCTGAATACGCATAGCCAGGCGTTCAAAAACCTTCGGCGCCATGGAATCCTCATCAATCAGCGCCGTGTTGTTCGCCGCGTACCGCAGTTTTGGACTCGCCGGTACAACCGCAATCAACTGCGCGCCCACCGTATCAATAAGGTCGTCAAAATCGTCGATACCGGCCATAGGCAAAATCTGAACCGGCACATTATTGATAACAAGGCGAACATCCCGCGCGCCCCTGTCATACAGCAGGCGCGTCAGCACCGCCGCCGCGCGCACGCACAGGGTCTCGGGATTGACAACATTCAGAATGCAGTCGCAGATATCGGGGGGGAAAGCCGAGAAATCAACGCCGTCTAAAATAATATAATCATAAGGAGCGGTCTCTTTCATGCCCGCCATAAGGCTTTCAAATTCAGGCCGCCCGACCGTGACATGCCAGGGCGCGGGCGCGCAGGGCAGCACATGAAGATTCCCGCCCACACCGGATGCGGCGACGGCTTCATCAAAGCCGCACGCGCCGTCCAGCACGTCATGCACAGAGAACAGCGCCGTCTCCTCAATACCCAGGATCAGATCCTGGGAACGCGGGTCGTGTCCCAGTTCCATGACCAGGACCTTTTTCCCGGCAGCCGCGAAAGCGGCCCCTGTATAAGCGGCCACGCAGGATTTCCCCGTGCCGCCCTTGCCGGACGCAACTGCAATAATCTTCAACGCCGATTACCCCCATGTCAACAATTTTACCATAAATTATAATCCTTGAACAGCCTTTTACATGTAGAAAATAAAATTAGTCATGCAAAAATACAGGGGACATTTTTGGCGTAATATCATAAAAAATGCAATTATATCCAATTTTCACGGGTTCTCCACAGCTGAGTCGCCCTGTCCCTGCAACCGCGCGTTTTCATCCACCCGCGCTCTGAGAAGGGAAATGACGCGGAAATAAACGGGAATAAGCAGTATGATCGCGAAGACCCATGCGGTAGGATTGGAAAAGCAGACGGCGGCAAAACCATACGGGCGCACAAACGCAATACCGACAATGGCCCTGGCGGCCAGTTCAAAAACACCGGCCAGCATAGCGGGCAGCGCGTAACCGAGTCCCTGAACAGCATTGCGCAGGATAAGCAAAATGGCCAGCGCCCAGAAAAACAGCCCCACCCGAAGCAAATACTGCTTAATGCCGTCTAAAATCGCCGTCTGCGACGGCTCTATAAACAGGCGCGCGATCGTTGTACCGAACAGAACCCCGATTAGAAAGGCCAAAACACTGAATAAAACTGAAATCACCAGGGCTTTTTTCACGCCGTCGATTACGCGGTCCAGCCTGCCCGCGCCGAGGTTCTGGCTGCTGTACGTCGCCATTGTCGATCCCATTGCCTCCATGGGCTGGCCGAGGATCATCTGCACTTTGCTTGCGGCCGTCACCGTCGCCACCACGATCGAGCCGTGTATATTCACCATGCTCTGCAGGATAATCGAGCCAATCGCCGTAATGGAAAACTGCAGCGCCATGGGGACGCCCATATGCAGAAGGTGCGCAATCACATCCGCGCTTGGGCGCAGTTCACCGCGCCGCAGGCGCAGCTCGGGAAACTTGAGCGCCATATAGATAAAACACAAGACGCCCGCGATGGCCTGGGCGAGCACGGTCGCGGTCGCGACCCCGGCGGTCCCCATATGAAAGACCAGGACGAAGAGCAGGTCGAGCCCGATATTGAGCAGCGACGCGATCATCAAAAAGTAGAGCGGCGTGCGGCTGTCCCCAACAGCCCTGGAAATATTGGCGAGGATATTGTACACAATGGTCGCCGCAATACCGGCAAAGATAATGCGCAGATAGCTCAGCGCGTAGTCAAAAATATCGGCGGGCGTGTTCATCAGCACAAGAATCGGCCGGATAAAAGCCAGCATGCCGGCTGTCAGAATCGACACCATCACGACGCACAGGTAGATGATGTTGACAATGCAGGTCCGCACGCCCTTCATGTCCTTCGCCCCAAAATAGTGGGCGACGGGGATGCAGAAGCCGCTGCACATGCCCGTCGCAAAGCCGATCACAAGAAAGTGAAGCGAGCCTGTGGAACCGACGGCGGCAAGCGCCTCAACCCCCACAAAGCGCCCCACAATGATAGT
>JAITVU010000035.1 GCA_031285645.1 Oscillospiraceae bacterium
GGTTTTATACTCGGAGGGCAAAAAATCGGCTTCTAAAACGTGACGAAACGGGCATATCGCCGCTTTGACGATACGCCCGTTTCTGTTTTGCACCCTGTTTGGCAGCTACCCTAATTCAGTTTTGTTGCATGCTGTCTTATTGGTAGCTACCTGACGGGGGCTTTTTTATGCATCAATTTAGATTGGATATTTGTATACAAGTCCTGCACAGGATGTCTTCCGGTCTTATCTGATAGAGAACAGCCTCAAACTTATTTAAGATACATCCGTGAGCAGTGTCAAATCGAGGCTGACAGTACCGGGACTGTCGGTATACGCAACAAGGTTCTCCGTAAAGGCGACCGCGTTATTATATTCTTCCCGCGTGCCCTCATCCACGTCCTGACCGGAATGGTTTTTTATATAATCGTTTGCGATCTCCGCCGCTTCCCGTGCTTTTGACGGCTCGGATATCAACATATTATACACCGACGCGGCATAGGCGCTTTTGTTAAAATACTGGTTGTCCGGATGCGCGATGACGAGGCCTGAATTTGAGTAGATCTCCGTGTATTCGTTAAGTCCGCTGGTGTTGACATAGGAGACCATTTCCTGCAAACTATCCAAAGCCATGTCTGAGGAAACGATTCCAATAAATTCGTCGTTGTTCAATATGGGAAACACCAGGCTTGTCATTAATACGGGCGTTCCCTGCACCTCATAGAAAAAAGGATCCGTAATATACCCTCTTCCCGAATCCCTGGCGCCGGCGTACCACACATCGTTATCAAAATCCTCCAGCGGCTCGACATCAATTTCGCCATCCTGCAAACTCCAATAAGGCGCGTACCGGCCCGATTCGCCGTAAAGCGGATATTGGCCGGCGTATTCGGCATCTTTTCCATCCAGCTTGTTGGGTTCGAATGCCACACAAAAAGAAATAATATACTCCTTTTGTCTCAATGAATTTTGCAGAATTTCATTCATTGCGTCCCTGTCGGCCTCACCGCGCTCGATCAGCGTCTTAAAGACCGTCATCAGCGATTCCGATGTGACGCGCGCCGCCTGGAGCGCCAATTTTATTTCATAGCTATACTTGGCCGATATTTCATCCGCCAGCAGAAACGCGTCCTCTTTGGCCATCGTGATACTTCTGTAAGAAACAATTGCGCTGACAATACTGAATGTTATGATAACGACCAGAGTGATCAAAACGAACAGCTTCATTCTCAGACTCGTTCTTTTTAACATGCAACATCCCACCCAAATCAAAAATCCAAACAGACTACAATAAATCGTGCAGGCTGCCTAAAAAACATACCTAACAAGCCTTTAAATAATAAAGCAAATTCTTAAATTACAGTATAACATATTTCAGGGATATTACGAAACACAAAAGCTGCCGCTGCCCGGCATAAACAGCAAGGTGTGTTTGACAAGCCCCCTCAGCCTCCATATACTGATAATATGATTGGAGGGATATCGTTGAAACGCCTGTTCCATTATCTCTCGGACAACTACCTGGATAAAAAGTTCGGCTTGCGTGTGCGGCTGTTCAATGTACTGGCGATGGCGGGAACGCTCATCAGTTTCTGTATGGCTTTGCTTGGCGCCGTGAATCGCGCGGGGGCCCCCAATATCGTGTTGAATCTTGCAATGGGCTGTTTATCCTTCGCCCTGCTCACCTATTCCCGGCGCAGCGGCAATTACCAGCTCTGCTATATCGTTACCATTGTCGCGATCTTCTTAATCCTGTTCCCATTGATGTTTTTTTCCACCGGGGGCTACCACAGCGGAATGCCCGCGTTCTTCGTATTCGCCGTGGCCTTCACCATTTTCATGCTGGACGGCAAAAAAGCCGTCCAGCTGTCAATTTTGGAAATCCTTGTCTACATCGTCCTTTGTATTGTCGCTTATATCTGTCCGCAAACCGTCATCCCGTTAGAGGATGAGCAGGCCATTCTCACCGATGTGATCGTGGCCTTTGTCACGGTCAGCGTGGCGCTGGGTATTTCCATGTTTCTTCACTTCCGGCTTTACAACGAGCAGCAGAAAAGGCTGGACGAGCAAAATCGCGCGCTTTCACAGATCAACCGGATGAAGACCGAGTTTTTCGCCAGCGTCTCCCACGAAATGAAAACGCCGCTCACAGTCATTTCCGTGCATGTCCAGCGGGCCCGGACGCTTTTGGAGCTGGGGCGGGCGGGCGACGCCGAAAAAGTTCGGGAATCCCATGCCCTGGCGCAGAATGAAATCATGCGGCTGTCGCGCCTTATTGACGGCGCGCTGCGGCTCTCGTCATTGCAGGAGCTGAGCGCGCCAAGGGACCGGCTGAACATGCGTGAGATCATCGCCACCACCGCGGAGGCGTACCGCGCCCTGCTGGAAAACCGGGGCAACAATCTGATTGTGGCGCTGCCCGCGTCGCTGCCGCCGATAACAGGCAGCCCCGACGCGTTGGTACAGCTCTTATCCAATCTGCTCGCCAATGCCAACGCCCACACGAAGAGCGGCGAAATCACCGTGCGGGCAGGCCATAGCGACGACACCTTAACAATATCTGTCGCGGACAACGGCGAAG
>JAITVU010000072.1 GCA_031285645.1 Oscillospiraceae bacterium
TTTGGGGCCCTTAACCTCATATAAAACGTCATTATTCATATCAACACGCCGTGCCCGGGCACAGCCCTCCCATTCTTATAATCGAACACACCTGTCACGCGCCCACAGCATACCGCGCCGCTAAAAATCAGCGCACTTGTTAATCGTTTGCTTGTATTCGTTAATATATTAATCGTCAAGCTTTTCACCCGTTACATTGCCGTGAAGCCGCCGTCCATCACAAGACAGGTTCCCACAACGGCGGAGGCCTCGTCTGAGGCCATGAAGACAATGCCGCTCGCCACCTCGTCCGTCGTAATGAGCCGCCCGCAAGGCTTTTCCTTTTTAACTTGCTCCATCATCCGCGCCCTGATCGCGGGATCCGTCACGCCCTCCCAGAAAATCGGCGTATCCGTCGCGCCCGGACATACGCAGTTGACGCGCACGCCAAATTTGATCGCCTCCAGGGCGACCGAGCGCGTAAACGCCACCATCGCGCCCTTCGTCGCCGTATAGCCCGCGAGGTCCGGGTATCCGACAAAGGCCAGCTCGGACGCCAGGTTAACAATCGCCCCCTTGCCCGCTCTCTCCATATGCGGCAACACGGCGCGCGTAAATAAAAATGCGCCGCCCATGTTGACCGCCATCATGCTGTTAAAATCATCCAGAGTTGTATCGGCCACCGATTTTGTTATCTGGATGCCCGCTATGTTCACGAGGACATCAATCCCGCCCCAAAGGGTTAAAGCACGGTTTACCGTCCGCATCGCATCATTTTCATCCGTGACATTACAAACCCCGGTTTCAATTTTCAGTGACTGTTCGAGCCCCAATGCCTTTGTCTCCTTGAGGCCTCCGTCGCTGACGTCCAGCGCCAGTACGCCCGCCCCCTCCTTTGCCATGCGCAAGGCGGCTGCCCGGCCAATGCCGGACGCGGCCCCGGTGATGATCACGGATTTACCGGATAATCTCATGCCTTCCCTACCTTTCACTGTATATAGCTATCAGGTATAAAACCATCTCGCCATTTCAAACCGGCAAACTCAGCTTGCCGAACACGCCAAAAGCGTGGATTGACTCTGTAATCGGCGCAGGATCGTTTATTGCCCGATTATGATATAAGCACATTATATAATGCGGCGGTGAGCATGTCAATTTATACTCAGCGAACTTCAAAAACGGTCCATTTTTGAAACACACGCATCGTACGCGTTCACTATATTAAAACAGAAAAAAGCCGGGGTTAAACCCCGGCTTTCAGATCGCTCAAAAACGTCACTGTTTGATTTCGGTATAATTGCCGCCCGGAAATACAATGTATTCCTTGCCGCTTTTGGAAACGACCAGCCAGCCGCCTATTGATTTATCCCAGACCTTGCTCTTGGTCTCAAACGGCAGCTGGCGCACAATGGCGTTGATCACGCCATACGGCGCGTTAAAGCCGACGTATTCCATCGAGCTGCCCGAGAACTTAAGACCCCTGTACGTGATTGAATCCGGCGTTGTGTAACACTTGCGCAAATTGGTCTGCGCTGTTTTAGCGCCGGGTGAATACTGCGCGACCAGCTTCTCAAGATACGCCACCTTAGAACCGAGCGCTGTCGCACCGCCGGACGCGGTCTTCAGATATTTCGCAATCGAATAACCGGCGCGGTTACACACAAAAGCATGGGCGAACGTGTCGGCAAAATCCTCATCATAGCTGCTTGCCGCGTAATCGGAGACAAAAACCGTCCGATCCGCCCGGCCGCCATAGGCCGCGCCGCCGTTCAGCGCCGTCCACTGCCTGCGCAGAGCTGCTGCGCCCATATTTGAAATCAGGAATTCGTGGTATGCGTGGCCAAGTTCATGCACAATCGCCGTGGGGCCGTTGCCGGAGGACATCGAATTGGATGTCGCGCGCGGCACCAGGACTTCAATCAGTGACAACGCGTCCGTAAAGGCGGCCACAGGGCGTGCATTCTCCACAGTTTCAAAGTTTGCGGTATGCGTGTAGGTGACGGTCAGGCGCACGCCGTTTTTCTGGCTGTAATACTCCGAAAGCTGTTTAATCAGCTCCGGGGATACATATTCAAGACATGTATCGAGCGTCGCGAGCGTGGCTGTCCCGATGCCGGCATAGCTGTTCTCGTTTTGAGGATACGTGATGCGTATCCCGTATTTTTTCTCAAGCGCCTGCTTTTTAGCGAGCACATCGGCATTATACTGTGTGATGCTCTGACTCGTATCCGCAGCGAACACCTGCAGCGGAAACGCCGTAACAAACATGATGATAATAAGGAAAACAGAGATTTTTCCAGTAACTTTTCTAATGCTGAACACATCCTTTCGCCTGTAAATCTGTATCATTCGGGCATAACCCGTACAATTTATATCGGCCTTTCAGATGATAAATGAACTGGAAAAATCATTATGGGTGCGATTTTGTTTTAATTTCATCGAGCAGCGCCTGCATGAAAACATCCAAATCCATCACGCCTTTGTCGCCGTCTTTGCGCGAGCGCACGGCGACCCGGCCGCTCTCGACCTCCTTATCCCCAAGCACAAGCATATAGGGAACTTTTTCCAACTGGCCCTCCCTGATCTTGTAGCCGATCTTTTCCTGCCTGCTGTCAATAGTGACGCGCACACCCTCGCTTTGCAGTTTGCGTTCGATTTCGGCGGCAAACTCGAGCTGCCTGTCGGTGATAGGCATAATGACAACCTGAGTCGGCGCCAGCCATGTCGGCATGGCGCCCGCGTATTTTTCAAGCAACAGCGCAAGGGTGCGCTCATAGCAGCCAATGGACGTGCGGTGAATGACAATGGGATATTTTTTGCTGTTATCCTGATCCACATAGGTCATGCCGAAAACCTCAGCCAACTGGAAATCGACCTGTATGGTGACAATCGTATCTTCTTTGCCGTGTACATTCTTAATCTGAATATCGAGTTTAGGCCCGTAAAACGCCGCTTCCCCGTCCGCTTCGACATAGGGAACCTTCAAATGATCCAACACATTGCGCATAAAGCTTTGCGTCGCTTCCCAGTCCTCTTTGCTGCCCATGTATTTATCCTTATCATTTTCGTCCCATTTTGAGAAGCGATAAGAGACATCCTCATCCAGGCCCAGCGTTTCGAGCATAAAGTGCGCGAGTTCAAAGCAGCGGCGGAACTCATCCTCGACCTGATCGGGTCTGCAAGCCAAATGGCCCTCGGAAATTGTAAATTGGCGCACCCGGATCAGGCCGTGCATTTCGCCCGACGCCTCATTGCGGAACAGGGTTGATGTCTCATTATAGCGTAGGGGCAGTTCGCGGTAGGAACGCGTGCGCGTGAGATACGCCTGAAACTGGAACGGGCAGGTCATGGGGCGCAAAGCCAGTACTTCTTCCCCGGCAGCGTCCTTTTCCTTGTCCCCGAGCACAAACATGCCGTCGTAGTAGTGATGCCAGTGCCCTGAAATCTTATAAAGGTCCGATTTGGCCATAAAGGGCGTCTTTGTCAGTAAATAGCCTCTCTTTTCCTCCTCGTCCTCGACAAAGCGCTGAAGCAGCTGGATCACCTTCGCGCCTTTCGGCAAGAGAATAGGCAAACCCTGACCAATCAGGTCCGATGTTGTAAAATACTCGAGTTCGCGGCCAATCCTGTTGTGATCCCGTTTCTTCGCCTCCTCGAGCATTTCAAGATGCGCGTCCAGATCGGCTGCCTTGGGATAAGC
>JAITVU010000079.1 GCA_031285645.1 Oscillospiraceae bacterium
GTTGGGGCCATCGACGGCAAACTCAAGCTGTCCTTTGATATGCCCGTCAAAAGCATTTCCCTCCTTGTCATTGAATCCGCTGCAATATAATAACACCATTCCATCCGTGAATGCGGTCATACAGGGTCAAAGCTGTCTGTGTTTTAAACCTGTATGACACAATGAAAAGCCACTATTCCACATCTGTTTCAAAGAGGTTTTACTCTATATTGGAGGACTAAAATGAAAGCCATGGAATTAACGAACTGGCACATTAAAGCCTGCGACGCCGATATAGTGGCGTCATCCGGCGACCTCCTGGCGGCGGCGCGCGCGGGAAAAGATCAGGCCTATGCATCGGAAAAGGCCGCGCAGGTACACGACATCCTGATCGAAAGCGGCGCCATCGCCCCGACATTCCGCGAGGATGGGCGCGCCGATTACTGCGCGTGGGTCGCCGAGACCGACTGGGCTTATACGTGCCGATTCGAGACCCCCACCGTTTCGGACGGGCAACGCGTTTTCCTGCACGCGCCAGGGCTTGACACCGTCTGCACACTCTTCCTCAACGGCAACGCCATCGCCGCGTCAAAAAGCATGTACCTGCCCGTGCGTGTGGACGTGACGACGCTGCTTCAGAATGAAAATGAGCTTCTGATCTATTTTCACAGACACACAAAGGTTCTGGCGCATTACGCCGAAATCCTCCCTGACGAGTGGAAAGGCAACGTCTCACCCGGCGCTCTGTACCGCAAGGCGGGTGATTACGGCCACCGGCCCCAGGATCACCACGGCATCAGCCCCATCGGCCTTTTTGATAACGTCTGTCTGGAAACGGTCGATCAGGCCGGGATCGCCCACGCGGATATTGCTGTGGACGTCGCGATCGGCCTTGGCGAAGCCGACGTTACAGTAGCGTTGGACGGCCACGCGTACGCAGACGCGGCGCTCTCCGCCGAAATCACCGTGTGTGAGGAAGGCGGCGCGAATCCTGTGCACGAGGTTGTGGCAGTGCGCGCCGAGGGGGATCAGTGGCATACCACCGCCCGTCTGCATATTCAAAGCCCCAAGCTCTGGTGGCCCAAAAACTACGGCAGCCAGCCCATGTACAAAGCTGAAATCCGCCTTTTAGCCGGTGGCAAAGCTGTTGACACGGTTGAAAAGCCGTTTGGTATACGGAAAATCCGCCACACCGGCAACTTTGTATTTGAGGTTAATGATGTACCCGTGCGCTTTTGGGGCGGCAACTTCGCGCCAATCTGGGGCCCGTCCAATACGTTCAACGCCGGCGCCGCTTTCGACCTGATTGATAAAATTGATCTCGCCGGTATGAACGCCATTCGCATCTGGGGTCCCAGCAAACCCTACCCCAATGAATTCTATGATCAATTTGACAGGCGCGGTATTCTCGTGTGGCAGGACTTCCCTACCGGGGGCGGCCAACTGCCCTGTTCCGATGAGTACAAGGCCCTTTTCCGCGCTGAGGCTGAGAATATGGTCCACAAGCTGATGCACCACCCCTCTATCTACATGTGGTGCGGCGGCAATGAGAACATCTACATGGCCGAGCAGTACGGGCAGGTGAAGACCTTCGGCTTCGATATCCTGACACAGGTTTTCCGTGATGTCTGCGCCGCGATTGATCCCGAGCGCTACTACCACGCCGACTGCCCCTACGGGGGCCGCTATACAAACGATCCGGCTTTCGGCGATTCCCACGGCAGCCGCGCGTTGCGCGCTTACTGTGCAGGCGAGGATTACTGCGCCTGCTACTCAGAGAACATCCGCGTCTACCCGCCCCAGTACAAAAGCTTCATGCGATGGAACGCGGCAAGTGTCTGGGAGGAGGGTTATATCGACGCCAAGTACTTTGGAACGGTCAAGCCTGTCCCGGCCCCATGGCAAAAGCTTGTCGGCAACAATGGCGAGGAGAAGTTCGGGCCCATCTGGGACTACTATGCCGCCGATAACCCGCGCGACCTGATTTATAAGTTTACAGACGCCGCGGGTCAGGACCTTTACAGGATGTACGCGCGTTCACGCCATGGCAACCCCACTTACAAAAGCCATGAACGTGCTTTCTGCCGCGGATTCATGGTGTGGAAGCTCAACGATCCCTGGCCGAACTTCTACTGCGCCCTTGTTGATTACTACGGCGAGTGCAGCGCGCCCTATTATTATGTCAAGCGCGCGATCAGGCCCGTCATGGTCGACTTTGAGGTGGGGGATCATATCTACATGTGGGGCGTCAATGATACAAGGGAAAACTGCGTGGGCACGGTCGAGCTCACTTTCTACAATGTGGAATTCGAAGAAGTCCGGCGCACTGTCTCCCTTCCCGTGGCGCTTGAGGCCGGTAAAACGCGAATCATCACCGATCTCGACGACTACGGCTTCCTGCACTGGTTTACGCTGCTGCATCTGCGCCTTCTGGACAGCGACGGCAACCAGATTCTGACCAGCAACGCCTATCTGACAAAGGAAAATATGTATCCCTTCCACGACGCGACGCTGTCTCTGGAAATGGACGGCGACGCTGTCATTGTGCGAACAGACAAATTCGCACGCAGTGTGGAGCTTATGGCCGGTGACGACGGCAACGCGTTTGGCTGGGTGTTTGAGGACAATTATTTTGATTTGTTCCCCTTTGAGACCAAGCGCGTAAAGATCCAGCGGCGCGGCGCGGGCGGCTGTATCCTGGCGAAAGGCCAGTATTCGAGTAATACGGCGAAAGTCATCTTGTAGTATATTAGTATATATAAAAATCGGCGGCTGGATGCGATCGGAAATCGGTACCGGCTGCGGCGCCGCAAATCCCCTATGGCAGCGCGCTGCCATAGGGCTCGCGCCATTATGGCGCGAGAGAACCGCGCTTTTAAAAGCGCGGTGGATTTGCGGCTTTAGGGCAGGCTCAATCTCGTCCGGTATGGAGAATGAGACTTCTCTGTGGATGATATTAATGAAAAGAGGGATACAATGGAAAAGCGGAAACTCGGCAAAACCGGCCTTGAAATCTCAGCTCTCAGCTTCGGCACCATGGAACTGCGCCTGCTCGACACAAAGGGGGCGGGCAAAATCCTCAACGCCGCGCTGGATAACGGCATCAATTACATCGACACGTCACCGGAATACCCGATGAGCGAATACTTTATCGGCAAGACAATCGCGCACCGCCGCGACGAATATGTGCTCGCCACGAAATGCGGCGACAACATGACCGGCATCGGCCCGCTTTACATCTTTGACCGCAAAACGATCATGGACAATGTCGACGAGAGCCTGCGCCTGATGAAGACGGACTACATCGATGTCTTCCAACTCCACGGCGTCACGCCCGAACTTTTGGAGGGCGGCCGCTTCGGCGAAGCGATGGAGGCCATGCGCGATATCAAGAAGTCGGGCAAAGTCAGGCATCTGGGTCTCACCGTCTGCAATCGGGCGCACGGCCAGTACGGTTATCCCGCCGGGTACGGCTACAACTCCATTTTACGCTTCGCTCCCTGGGAGGAGATCGAAGTGATCCAGCTTGTTTACGGCGGCCTCACCCGCCTCAGCGAGAATGTGATCCAAAAGGCTTATGATGACTATAGCACCGGCGTGATTGCCCGCGGCATCATCAAAAAATACGACGATACCTACGATCAAAAATTTGAAATTGCGCGGCTGAGCGAGCTTTTCGAACCCGGCGAAACCCGCAATGATTTTCTTATCCGCTATGCCCTCTCCCATCCCGGCCTTGCGTCCGTCGTTGTCGGCACAAGAAATATCAACCACCTGACCGAAAACGCCAGACTGGCTGAAAAAGGCCGGCTGCCCGACGATGTGTACGCCGAGGCGAAGCGCCGCCTCAACTTTGCCGGATGCATCCCCGGTCCCGTTGACATGAAGCTCGACTGGTAAAAGCTGTGCAGATATCGGATGATACGCAAAAAGGCGGCATATTGCCGCCTTTTTAATTGAGTATGCAAAGCAATACTATACTCGTTTCGGTATAAAACAGTCCCGGCGACTGTTTTATACATGTGGCATACGCCACATGTAGCCGCCTGTACAGGCGGCCGAAACGTCGTTCATAATGAATTCCCGCGCATAGCGCGATGCGGGCTGCGCCCGCTGATTTAAAACAGTGTAACTGTTTTAAATCGAATCCACTATAAATTCTTCTTGTGAAACAGCACGGTTTGAAACATGCGTGTCTTGACGACTATAACAAATGAATATACAGGTATTTTTGCCATATTAGCAGTTAAAGCTTCCCTTCAAGAAAATATGTGGCCTCCATGTCCGCCACATTGAGCGCGAACGCAAGGGGAAACATTTCAAAGGCGTCGCCGATGTTGCGTTTATCCTCGATGCCGGAAAATCCCATATGATAGCGGATGGCAAACGCCTCGTCCCGGGACAAGCGCATAAAACCCGTGATGATATAAACCGACTTTTCCCCATGTCCATAGGGCAGTTTATCGTCGTATTCATAAGTGGGCACCTGCTGCCACACGCCGCGTTCATCCTTGACGTTGCGTGTGCCGGGTTTGTAACAGTTGATTTTGCAGATATCGTGCAGCAATCCTGTAATGGCGGCGGATTCACGGTCATATACGATGCCGTAAATATCCCGGACGCGCTCCCGCGCCAGATACGCCTCGAGGCAATGAAAGACATTGACACTGTGCGCGCACAGGCCGCCTGCGTACGACCCGTGGAAGCGCTGACTGGCCGGGGCTGTGAAAAAGTCGCTGTTTTTGGAGAGCAGATAGTCAAGCAGCTTATCGGCGCCCTCCCGCGTAATATTTTCCTTATAAATTGACACAAAGGTCTCTTTAACCTGCTCCGGATTCACACTCTCTTTTTTAATCATGCGGCATGCCCCATGAGCAGAAAAGTTCCGGCGCCGGATCAATATCCGCCGAATAAGTTTTATATCCCCGCGCCGCGCCGCCGCTGAGCATCGCGTCGCAGAAATCAAACACAACCCGCCAGTCGGCTTCATTGTAGGCGTGGCCGCCTTCCCTGAAGTGGATGGCGTTTTTATCCCCGGCTCCGAGGAACTCAAATACAGGCTGGCTGGCAACCCACGAAACCTGCACACCGTAGGGATTACCCCATGTGTCGTCAAGGCCGTCAACCGTGATCAGAGGGCGCGGCGCGATCAAAGCCCTTATAAAATGGAGGTCCAGCGGTATTTTGGCGATATTCTCCCCTTCAAACCCCTGGCAGTGATTGGAGAGCCAGTACCAAAAACCATTCCGGTTCGCCATATCTTCAAGGCGCTCTGCGCGGCCGATATCTTTGCCCATGCGCCCGCCCAGATGTCTGAAACTGCTTGTGCCCCCGCAGCCGGAACCCGCGGCCGCGCACAAAGCAAAGCGTTCGTCACACACGGCCGCCCAAAGCGCCGCTTTGCCAAAGCGGGAATGGCCGGTCGCTATGATCTTTTCAGAATCGGCCCACGGCGTTTCGAGCAGGTAATCCAGCACTCGGCACTGGCCCCAGGCCCACATGGCCAAAACGCGCCAATCATAATCCGGATAAGCCGTTCCACAGACGCCCTTGTCAAATTGACCGGCGCTGTCGGGCGCCACCACATCGCGGTCCAATATAACAATAGCAAATCCTCGCTTGATCGCTTCGCGCTCGATGGCCGCGTAATCCGGTTTTGGCATACGAAGCCAGACAAAAACAGGGAAACGCCCCGGCTTGTTCGGGCGCAGCGCCTCGACATCAAAGACTACTTTCCCGCCGCTGCACGTTATGCGCACAGTCTCTTCAAGGGCAGCGCCGTCGTATTTTTCCGCTGAATTGATCACACGCCCGGCTGTGTCACCCGGCGCGGGCGGCATATGCCCGAATATGTAGTGCGCGACCAGCTCTTTAAGGTATTCCCGCTGCCCGGTCCACTCGGCAGGCGTTTTAACGCGTTTGCCTCGCGGCCCCATAAAAGGATCCGGCAATCCTGATATCACAGGCGCCGACGCTGAATCCGGAAATTGCCATTTGCTGCTCATAAGGTCCTTCCTTTCTGTCATTAAAGTGTAAAAGCTCAATACATCGGAAAATGCCGTGTTCAACCTCCATAAGGGAAAGGGTACCGTTCATATGGCAAAGTGTATTCGCTTAACTGGTTCATAAAAACAAAGTAGTCTCTCGCTGGGTAAATCTTTTTCTGCAACTATACCATATATCAGGACAGATTTATGGTATAGCTGTCTTCTTTTACGGTTGCCGCCTCAGCGGCGAGAAAAAGGGCATTTGAATCTGTATAATAACCGCTGTCCTTAAAGGGCGATGTAAAGGGAAAAGCCGGGAAAACCCGGCTTTTATCAGTTATTTAACGCGCCATCAGGCCGAAGGCTTCGTGCGTTCCCTTCCCGCTTTCTTGTCGTGCGCAGCCAGCTTGAGCTGCTTGGGTTTTCTGGCTGGATCCTTTGTAATGACAGGCACACCCAACTTTTTGACCACGTCGCCCGTGATCTCGATGGACTCGATGGTGTGATCGGAAGGCGCGTCATACATCACATCTTCAAGCACACGCTCCATAATGGAGCGCAAGCCTCTGGCGCCCGTCTTGCGCTCGATCGCCATGCGGGCAATTTCTTCTAGCGCCTCCTTGGCGAATGTGAGGGTCACATCGTCCATTTCAAGCAGCTTCTGATATTGCTTGACAATGGAATTCTTGGGCTCGGTCAGGATGCGCACCAGAGATTTTTCATCCAGGGAATCCAGTGTCGCGATGACGGGAAGGCGTCCCACAAGTTCGGGAATCAGCCCGAACTTGACCAGATCGTGCGGCTCGACATTTTCCATAAGCGCGCTTATTTCCTTGTCCTTCTTATCCGGTATCTTGGACCCGAAACCAAGGCTTGTGGTATTGATGCGCTTGTCAATCACCTTCTCAACGCCGTCAAAAGCGCCGCCGCAGATGAAGAGTATATTTGAGGTGTCGATGCGGATAAATTCCTGGTTGGGATGCTTACGACCGCCATTCGGCGGCACGTTCGACACAGTGCCTTCCAGAATTTTAAGTAAAGCCTGCTGCACGCCTTCGCCGCTGACATCCCTTGTAATCGAGGGATTCTCGGATTTGCGCGCGATCTTGTCGATCTCATCCACATAAATGATGCCGCGTTCCGCGCGCTCAACATCAAAGTCGGCCGCCTGGATCAGGCGCAGGAGAATATTCTCAACATCCTCGCCCACATAACCGGCTTCCGTCAGGGTTGTCGCGTCGGCAATGGCAAACGGCACATTGAGCAGTTTGGCCAAGGTCTGGGCGAGCATCGTCTTACCCACGCCCGTGGGGCCAAGCAGCAATATATTGCTCTTTTGCAGCTCAATATCCGAATCCGGCGGGGTGAAAATACGCTTATAATGGTTATAGACCGCTATTGAAAGCGTTTTCTTCGCCCTGTCCTGGCCAATAACATACTGGTCCAGAACTTTCTTGATCTCACGCGGCTGCGGCACTGTAATGCCCTCGCTTTTGGGCGGGGTTTGATCCTGCCTGTGCGTGCT
>JAITVU010000080.1 GCA_031285645.1 Oscillospiraceae bacterium
TCCCACTTCTCAATCTCGGACTCGGTCATATCGGCTTTTTGCTCGTCCGTCAGGGGCGGGTAATCGCCCTTGGATTTTTCTTTTACAAGGGTGTTGAGCACGTCGACAAGCGCGTTGTAATCTTTAATGAAGTCCTGAATTTTCTCGATGAGGACATCGGGATCGCTTGTAATGCCGATGTTGATTTTTTCCCCGGCTTCGGTTTCTTCAAGGATTTCAACCTTGGTGCCGTTGAAATCAAAGACGTTGGTTGATTCGGAAACAGTTGTTACCACGCCGTTAACTTTAATTTCGATTTCCGCGTTTTGGGCTTCCGTTGTGGTATTGATCGCGCCGGCCTGGGTTTCGTATGATGTCGTAACGCCAAACATTTCAGAAGCGACATTGCCGGTCCCGCTCATCTTTAAATAGCCGTTATCGCTGGAAATCACAAATTTACCGTCGACATAGTCCATTTTAGCGTCGGGCGTGGAGGCGTTGACAGCGGCCATAAACTGTTTGACAGTCATGGTGTTGGTAACAGTGACCGTCGAATCGGCCGTACCGCCGGTCTCATCGGTATTAATATTAAGGGTACTGCCCGCGGTGTATCCGAGAGACACCATGCTCATATTCATATTGGGGTTTTCATTGTTGGCGTTATTGGCGATATTCAGTACGCCGAGAGCCTGAGTGCCCGATCCGGTATTGCTGACGGAAACATCAAGGGACGTGTCCGTGACAAGCTTGACGTTGTTGCTGTCGTCCATATCGAACATGACGAGCATGTACGCGACATTGCCCTCTGTTGACGATATTTTGTCGCCAAACGCGTCTTTCATCGCTGTGTTGAGACCGCTCAGGAGGACGTCTTTGGCGTCCTCGCCGCCGGTAACGGCATCCAAATCGTCCTGAGTGACCGTATATTTAATGAGTTTGGTTTCACCGTTAACCGTGAGGTTAAACTCGTATTCGGCGCCAAGGGTAAGCGTCACACTGGACATAGCCGCCGTGCTGTTAATTGATTCGGTGTTTGCGAAATCAATCCGGTTGGAATAATCTTTGACTTGAAAACCGAGGTAGTCAAGGCCGCCGGTTGAATGTTCTTTAAGTTCGACAAGCTTGCCCGCCGGGGCGGAGAGGCTGAGGACGTTGCCGGCCGCTGTAAACTTAACTGCCGTTTCGCCGTTGAACTTGTCTTCAATGGTTTTGTTGAGCGCGGTTGTATAATCACCAAGCGTGAATGTTCCGGCCAAAAAGCTTGCCTTGGCCGCATCGTCAAAAGTAGGCGTAATCAGTGTTGATGAGAAGTTGCCCGAACTGTCACCGATTTTAAGCTCAAAAGCCATGCCTTCAAGCTCGGCAAAGAGTTTGTTCAGCGCGTCGGGATCGGAACTGTCGTTAACGCTGTTCCTGGCCGTATTATAGGCATCCACAAATTTGGCGTCCGCTATACCGGTATAAGTCTGGCTGTTCGTGTAAACGCCGCCGGATGTGACCTGGGAGGCGCTCGACGCCCCAAACAACTGGTTGAGCAGGTTGCCCTCGACGTCCTTCATCTCAATTTTATGGATGACGCCTGTGTTCTTGGCCGTCATCTCCAGCTTGCCGGTCATATTGGAATAGTTGACGCGTACACCGGCCGTGCTGGTGTTGATCCTTGAAATGAGGGTGCCTAAAGTGTCGGAAGATTTGGCTTCGATCGTGGTGCCGTTGATATCCATGACAAAGTTGTCACCGAAAAGATTACCGCCAATACCGTTGATTTGGTTCAGCTTGGTACTGAGGTCGACACGGTTGCTGGTGCCCGCGTCCAAACCGAAAGTCGAGTTCGCGGCCACGACGCTGACTTTACCGGCGTCGTTGGAGATCTCAAGCTGGCCGCTGGCGTTGAGTTTGGCGTTGACGACTGAATCCGCACCGCCATTTTTAGTGCCGAAGGCGTCATCGACCAGTGCTTGCAGTTTTGTGTTAAAGGTAGCGAGATTCGTTTCACCATTAAGGGAGGACAAATCAATATTCTTGATATTTCTGTTGGCGCCGGTGGTATCGGTATCACCGATTTGCAGGCTGAGGATCACGCCCGAGAAATTGGCCGTACTCAAGTCAATGGTCTCACTGCCCTTGATTTCCGAGGTCAGCGCGTCGTTTCCCTGGATGGTATGCGCGGCGGCCAGCTTTTTGATGCTCTCAATTGTAATATCGCCAAGCGTCGAGGCATGACTGGTCGTCACTTTGACTTTGTTTGACGTCGTGTTGGCTTTGTAAGAATTAAAAAAGGTATTGGACGTGATCCTTGTGGCGCTGGATGTGTCGAGCCACTTCGTCCTGAACGCTTCCAGGGACGAGACAACGCCGCGGTATGCGGTTTGCTTCCACTGGGCAATCTGTTTCTGCTGCCCCTGTTTGGCAATTTTGGCGCGCGTACCGGCGGTCAGGGCTTCCATCAAAGACTCGGTGTCGAGTCCGGTAGCCAAGCCCCCTATACCTTTATTCTTAGCGACGATTGAACCGTAGATGCTGCCCGCAGGGCTTACAGAAGCCATACTGGAGACCCCCCTTATATTGTGTGGATATCATTATTCCGCAATGATACTGATCCTCGTTAAAAACCTTTGAAACCGAGCGCATGCGCTTTATGTAAAACGCGCTCATAAGTGACTACTAACAGGCGGTTTTTACAGAGTGTCAATATTAACTTCAATACTAATATCGGCTTTGCGTATCAAAACTTAAGAACGAAATTTAAATATTTTTGGAAAAATACAAGCCATATACAGGCGATAATACTCAAAAGCCTGTATATGGCCGGACTAAAAGACAAGTCAATATATCAGTCAACAAGGGCATACCCCTGTCCCGTACGCATTTACATCAGAATAATCGCATGGCGTCAAAAAGCGTTGGTTCAATACAAAATCATCGGTTATTTCGTGAGACGCCTGAGCATTGTGTCCGCTATCGCCGTGAGCGGCAGCTGTTCGCTCACAGCGCCGATATTAAAGGCGACCATGGGCATACCGTAGACAACGCATGTCTCCTGGTTTTGCCCGAATGTGTGGGCGCCCGCTTTTTTCATGGCGAGAAGGCCTTTGGCGCCGTCGGCGCCCATGCCGGTGAGAATCACGCCCATGGCGTTTGCGCCGGCGATTGTCGAGACGGACTCAAACAGCGCGTCGACAGACGGGCAGTGTCCGCTCACTTTTTCCGTGCCGCCGCAATGAACATAGTAGCCTTTAAAATCGCTGCGCAGGCGCATCTGGCAGTCTCCGGGGGCGATCAGGATCAAGCCCTGCTCAACGCGGTCGCCGTCCCTGGCCTCGCGCACCTCCATTTTGCAGATTTTATTGAGGCGCTCGGCGTACATATTGGTGAATACAGGCGGCATATGCTGAACAACAACAATGCCGGGCGTGTTTTCAGGCAAATTGCGCACAACAGTCAAAATGGCCTCCGTGCCGCCGGTGGAAGCGCCAATGGCAATAATGTTTTTAGATGTGACCTTTAGCGCGCTTGGAAGCACGGGCGGCAGGTTGGTGAGAGTTACCGTGCGCACGCCGGACTTGCCCGGCTGCTGTGGCGCGGCCGCTGGCTGCGGCGCGGTGGGGATATGCGTCGAATTGTTGGCGATCTTTATTTTTTCGTCCACTTCTTTGAGAAACGCGGCGTTGTCAAACCCGGGCCTTGTGTTGGGCTTGGATACGAAGTCAACGGCACCCGCGTGCAGCGCCTCGAAGACGTTGTTGGGGATGGCGCTGATGACGACAACCTTGGAACGCGGATACTTCTGCAAAATTTTGCGCAGAAAATCAGCCCCGCGCATTTTGGGCATTTCCATGTCGAGGGTGATGACGTCCGGTTTCAGTTCTTCCAGTCTTTTTTCAGCCTCAAAGGCATCCGCCGCCACCCCGACAACCTCAATCGCGGGATTGACGCCGAGCGAACGGGAGAGAAACTCTCTGAAAAACACGGAGTCGTCCACAATCATCAGTCGGATTTTTTTACCGGACATTATATAACACCTTTCTGATAAACGGAGGGCATGACATAATTAAAGCGGGTCGGCTTGGCCACCGATTCGGTGTGGCCGATAAACAGATAGCCGCCCGGCGCCATGACGTCATACATCCGTTCAACAAGATCAGCTTTTGTTTGAGCGTCGAAATAAATCATGACATTGCGGCAAAATATCACGTGGAATTGTTTTTTTGCCACTATTTTATCCATCAGGTTGAATTGACGGTAAATGACTTCACTTTTTATCTGGGGGACGACCTGAACAGTCTCGTCGTTCACTTTGCTGAAATATTTGCGCCGCCAGTTCTCGGGCAAAGTGGCGACGGATTCGGCGGAATAGTGCCCCAGCTTGGCCTGTTCGAGCACTTTCAGTGAAATATCGGTCGCGAGCAGCTTTTTATCCCAGCGCGGCGTTTTAGCGCCGAAATAGTCCTGTAGAATCATGGCTAAAGTATAGGGCTCCTCGCCGGACGACGCAGCCGCGCACCAAAACCTCAAATCCCGGTCCCGCACATTGCGCTCAACAGACGGCAGCACATTGCGGGCCAGGTAATCGAAATGATCGGATTCACGCATAAAATACGTGTGGTTCGTTGTGACCTTATTCAGCAGATTTGTGAGTTCTTTTCCGGTTTTATCAGCCTTAAGCGCGTTGATATAGGCGGTGTAATCACCGTACCCCTGCTCTGTGAGATAATTCGTGAGACGCCCCTCCAGCAGAACCCGCTTTTGTGACAGGTTGATGCCGTAGTTTGTCTTGATATAGCTGACCAGGCTTGCGAACTCGTCGTCGCGTATTTTGATCACAGAAAGAACCCCCGTTGCAATATTTCTGCCATGCCCTGCGGCATACTATAGCTGTATAGGTCTAAAATTGCGACGCAATTTTAAATACGCGGCAAACGCCGCGCGCCGCAAAGCGGCCTATATAGACAAACTACTAAAAAGCTGCTGATCAACGCAACGATCGCTCATAAACGCATTCTAAATAGAATGCACGCGCTCTGTCTCGCAGGCTTTTTTAAGTGGTTTGGCTACACCTGCTGCATGCGTCATATCCATGCGAGGCGTGACAGCGGGCAAAGCCTGCTGTGGTTTAAAACTGATACAGTTTTAAACCGATATGACTATATATGATATGTGGCGCCGCGATAAAATAACAGGATATAATTTCCAGGCTTACTCCTCGTCTTCCTCGGACGCCTCGGTCAAACGATCGTCCAACACGGTTTTACAGTCCAAAATAAGCTTAATGCCGTTCTCGGCTTTGCCTATGCCCTGTATAAAGCGCGATTCGTAGCTCTGGTTAAACGAGGGCGGAGGCGATATCTGGGAATCGTCGAGATCGATAACCTCGGAAACGCTGTCGATCACAAGGCCCACTGATTCGCCCATGTCCTCAAGGACAATGATACAGGTGCGGTCGGTGTATTCAACCTGGGGCTTGCCAAAACGCAGGCGCATATCGATTATGGGGACAAATTTGCCGCGCAGATTCGTAATACCGATCACAAAATCAGGGCAGTTCGGCACCTTTGTAATCGGCTGCACATTAATAATATCCACAATGAATTCAATGGCAATGGCGTATTCCTGCCCGTCCAGAAAGAAGACGAGGTATTGTCCTTCGGTGGCGTTAAAGTCGGCCTCATCGGATACGGCCGTATTGGTCATCATGTCGGACATGATAGTCACCCTTTCTTTAATTGGGTATGTGTCACACGCGATCATCAGCGTTTTTCCATGATTTTATCAATAATGCTGCCCACGTCAAGGATCAGGCTGATGTTGCCGTCGCCGAGAATCGTGCAGCCGGATATGCCGTAGGGCTTGATGTCGTAGCGGTTGAGATAGACGGGCAGCGGCTTGACGACGATCTGCTGCATACCGATCAGCTGGTCGACAAACAGGCAGGCGGACTGCTCGCCCGACTGGACCAGAATCAGGATGCCCTGTTCAATATCGGTGATAGCGTCGGGCACGCCGTATAATTCATGCAGGCGTATAATGGGGTAAACATCCCCGCGGATCATGATCATCTCATTGTTTTCGGTGTCCAGAATCACCTGATCCTTCGTCACTTTAAAGCTCTCGCTGATCGCTGTGATCTGCAATGTGTAAACGCCGCCGCCGACACTGATGTTCATGCCGTCGACAATGGCGAGTGTCAGAGGGATTTTAAGGAAGTTGCTCATGCCCTGGCCCTTTTTGCTCTCGATCACGACGGTGCCGCCGACTTTTTCAATATTCTTTTTGACGACGTCCATGCCCACGCCGCGCCCTGAATACTCAGTGACTTTTTCCTTGGTGGAAAAACCGGGCAGCATCAGGAGCTGGTACGCTTCCTTATCCGTATATTCATTGGCGGGCTTTGTGAGAAGGCCGTTCGCCTTGGCCTTAATCAGAAGTTTTTCGGCGTCGAGGCCCTTGCCGTCGTCGGATACGGTGATCAGGATCTCGCCACCTGTGTTCTGGGCGGCGAGCGTGACGGTCGCTTTGGGCGGTTTACCCGCCGCGCGGCGCTCTTCCGGCGTTTCCACACCGTGGTCCATCGAGTTGCGCACCAGATGCATAATAGGGTCGGCGATGCCGTCGATAATGGTTTTGTCGATATCCGTTTCCTCGCCCATGGTGACGAGCTCGGCTTCTTTTCCGAGGTTGCGGCACAT
>JAITVU010000088.1 GCA_031285645.1 Oscillospiraceae bacterium
CCGTCAGCGGGCTCACGCTTTTGAACAAACCCGATAAATATGATATCACTGTAACGGGCGACACGATCAACAACGTCAAATTTGTGGGGTACGAAAGCGTTTTGTCGCAGATGACGGCGGACGATATTGTCATGGAGTGCGACCTGGCGGAGAGAGAGATCACCGAGGGGCAATACCAGCTTCCGGTCCGGTTCAGCGTGCCCACAAAGGGGTTTGTCTGGGCGACCGGAGAGTACAGCGTGATCCTGGAAGTGAAGGAAAGGGAATCGTAACCGCATGACAGCGACTCGCCGCGGCAAGAATGCCACGGGTTTAGCATAAGACTGAAAGACTTGTTTTAAGCATACTTGATTATATAGTGGAGTCGATTTAAAACAGTTACACTGTTTTAAATCAGCGGGCGCAGCCCGCATCCGCGCTATGCGCGGGAATCCACTATGAACGACGTTTCGGCCGCCTGTATAGGCGGCTACATGTGGCGTATGCCACATGTTTAAAACAGTCGGCGGGACTGTTTTAAACCGAGACTAGTATAAAAATGAGAGGCGGGTCACACCTCCTCTCATTTTTATGGAAGGGACGGTCTGTGTCAAAATCAGTTATTGTGTCCAATATTAGGCTGCCGTTTACCGAGCCGTCACACGAGGCGCTCGCCGTGGCTGAAAAGCGTTTGGGTCATCCGAAGAGCGCGTCTTATCATATCTGCAAAAAATCTCTCGACGCAAGAAAACGCCGCGATATTTGTTTTGTTTATTCGGTATCGGCTGTGTTAGATGACGGCGCCGCAGTAAAAATGCCCAAGGACCCGCACATCCGCCTTGAAGAAAAGAAACCGCTCGATATTGCGACAGGTTCCGAAAAGCTTGACTGTCCGCCTGTCATCGCCGGCTTTGGTCCCGCCGGCATGTTTGCGGGGCTCTTGCTTGCGCTAAACGGCTTCAGACCTGTCATCATCGAAAAGGGTCCGGATATGGATCAAAGAGTTGCCGACGTGGAGGCGTTCAATAAGTCGGGCAGGCTCAACCCCGATGCCAACATCCAGTTTGGCGAGGGCGGCGCGGGGACATTCTCCGACGGCAAGCTGACGACAAGGATCAGTGACAGCCGCTGCGGCTATATTCTCGAACAGCTTGCGCGCCACGGCGCGCCGGATGATATTCTGTATCAGGCCAAGCCACACATCGGCACTGATAAGCTGAAAAAGGTCATCAAAAACATCAGAGCCGACATCACGGCGCTGGGCGGCGCGGTTCATTTTAACACGAGCCTGACCGGCCTTATAGCTGACGGCGGCGTCTTAACGGGTATCAAGACCAGCACGGGCGATCTGCCGGCGCGCGCGTTGATTCTCGCGCCGGGGCACAGCGCGCGGGCTGTTTTCCCCATGCTGCTTGAACACGGCGTCGCGATTACATCCAAACCTTTTTCCGTGGGTGTCCGCGCCGAACATTTGCAGGACCGGATTGACCGCGCCTTATACGGGGACTTGGTCGGTCACCCGCTGCTGCCGAAGGGCGAGTATCAGTTTTCCCACCGCGGCGCCGACAGGGCCGTCTACACATTCTGCATGTGCCCGGGCGGCGTGGTCGTGCCTGCGGCGTCGGAGGACGGCGGTGTCGTCACAAACGGCATGAGCGTTTACGCCCGTGACGGCGTGAACGCCAATGCGGCGCTGGTCGTATCGGTCGATGAGAGAGATTATGGATCGGGGCCGCTTGCCGGTGTGGCCTATCAGCAAAAACTGGAACACGCCGCGTTCGGGATGGGCGGCGGCGGATTTGCGGCGCCGGTTCAGGATGCGGGCAGTTTTCTGGCCGGAAAGCGGGGATATTTCCCGGGAAAGGTTGTCCCCAGCTATGCCCGCGGCGTCAAAGAGGCGGATTTTAAAGCGCTTTTCCCATCGCCCGTCGCTGACATGCTGCAGACAGGCCTTGTCCGGTTTGGCAAAAAGCTGGCGGGTTTTGACGCGGCGGACACGGTGCTGACAGGCGTTGAGACCAGGACATCATCTCCGGTACGCATTCCGCGCGGGGACACACTGGAGTCTGTGAGCCTGCGGGGCCTCTATCCATGCGGGGAAGGGGCCGGGTACGCGGGCGGCATTATGAGCGCGGCGGCGGACGGCGTGCGCGTGGCGCAGGCAATAATGGCCCGGTATCAACCGTAAAATATATCATAATGGAAAGGACTGAAAACTGTGCAAGACAAAATCAGGCGCTGGATCAAGGACCATGAAAATGAGATGATCGCGGACATTGCCGCGCTGGTACGGCATCCAAGTGTATCGAAATATAACCCGTCCTCCAAGAAGTCGTACGGCGAGGCCTGTGCCGCGGCGCTGGACGAGATGCTCGCTCTCGGGAAAAAATACGGTTTTGACACCGCGAACGCCGATTACCAGTGCGGCGTTATTAAATATGGCAACGGGCAGAAGTCGATCGGTTTTTGGGGCCATCTCGATGTGGTGCCGGCGGGGGACGACTGGATTTACGCGCCCTACGCGTGTACCCAAAAAGGCGATTTCCTTATCGGCCGGGGTGTTGATGACAACAAAGGCGCGAGCGTTGTGTGCCTTTACGTTATGCGTTGCCTCAAGGAGCTCGCTGTTCCGTTGCGCCACACGCTGCAGCTCATTACGGGCTGCGCGGAGGAAACGGGCATGCAGGATGCCGTTTATTATGTCTCCCATTACAGCGTTCCCGATTGCAATATCGTGGCAGACGCCCATTTCCCGGTCTGCTTTGGGGAAAAGGGGATTATTGAAGCCGAGCTGCGCACGCCGGCGCTGAGTGACGCCGTTATTGATTTTCACGCCGGAACCGTGAGCAACAGCGTACCGGACCGCGCCCAGATCACGCTTAAGACGAGTGAGGGGATCAAAGCAAAACTGGCGTCCCTTCCTGAAGGCGTCAGCGCCGAAGCGGGGGACGTCCTGACGGTGGTGACGGCCACAGGCGTCGCGAAGCACGCGGCCATGCCGGAAGGGGGCGTCAACGCCGTGCATGTATTGCTGGACGCGCTGACAAAGCTGGACATGCTGTGTAAAGACGATTTGGCGGCGCTTGCCTTTATGCGCACCGTTTGCGCGACGACGGACGGCAGTGCGCTCGGTATCGCGTGCAGCGACGATCTTTCGGGCGCGCTGACATGCGTCGGTTCCACAGTGACATTCAAGGATCACAGAGCCGATCTCGGCATCAATATCCGCTACCCGATCACAGCGGACGCGGACCGGCTGGAGCGGCATATCGAAGAGGCCGCCGGGGCGGCGGGATATGCGCTTTCGGCGATTGACAACAACAGGCCCAATCATGTGGACCGGGACAGCGTATTTGTGAAAACACTGAACAGGGTGTACAATGAGGTGATGGGCTGTGACGAGGATTCCTATACGATGGGCGGCGGCACATACGCCAGAAAAATTCCCAACGCGGTGGCTTTCGGCGCAGGTATGCCCGTCGACAAATCCGCGCTGGATTTGCCCACGGGCCACGGGGATGTTCACGCGCCGGATGAAGTTGTCTCCATACCCATGCTTCAAAAGGCGATGGAAATCTACATCCTGTCGGTTCTTGAATTGGATAAGGCGGACTGATATAAGATTTGGTCCGTCACGCCTTTTTTACAAATGCCACAAATCCGCATTCAGTGGGGTGATCCACGATCAGGGCGTGGGGGTAGGGCAGGAGCATTAAAGCGATTGTGAGGTCGCCGCCGGCGGCAACCATATTGAAAAAGCTGAGGATCAGCATCAGGATGTTGCCGGTGAAAAAGGCAATGAAGTAGATCGCCACGCCGAGAACGGCGAATGGGGCAAGGCCCCCGAAAAGATAGCTTTTAAAGCTTAGCGGTTCCATACAGTGGCAAAAAGGCGTCAGCTTTTTCCACACAACGCCTATATAAATGCTGCCCCATCCTTTTTTGCACTGAGTACTCCACGCAATGCCGTGTATGAGCTCGTGCAG
>JAITVU010000116.1 GCA_031285645.1 Oscillospiraceae bacterium
AGCGTGCCCTGCAAAAATAAAATTTTCGCGTCCTCGCCGCCCAGTTCGATGACGACATCCGTTTGGGGCAGCGTGCGGTTTACGGCCCCGGCCGTGGCGAAAACCTCCTGCACAAACTCGATGCCGGAATTCTTGGCAATGCCGAGTCCGGCCGAGCCTGTCACGGAAACTTTCAGGGGATGCCCCCTTAATATTTTGTCGAGTGACTTAAGATGCTCCACAGTCTTTTCACGCACCTTGGAAAAATGGCGCGCGTAGCTCTTCTCTATGATCTTGTTGTCGTCGCTGAGCACCACTGTCTTCAGTGTCGTGGAACCAACGTCAATACCGACTTTATAACTCATATTATCACCGTTTCTCCTGGGCAAGCGCCGACTAAAAGCTCCTTATCCACAGACGCGTCTTCAATAACAGCTGTCCCGCAAGCCTCATGATCAGCGCCCACCATAAGACCCGCGCCATCAGGCAGATCGATTCTCTGTCTGACGCATACGCCTATTCTAATTGTATTCGGCAATTTAATCATGAAGAATTTAAGAACAAAATGCTTCTTTTTTCGAAAGGAATATTTCTTTCCTTTTCATTGTCAAAATTGGATTTTCTTTTTATACGAGAAGCAAAAATAACGATAAAAACAAGCGTGTACGGCCTACTATTTTATGCAAATTATGCGCGGCGCATGCCCCGCAAGGGCAAGGGGCATACCCTTATTCCGCATTACAAATTCAAAGTCATGTAGTCCTCATATTTCTCAAAGCCGAACCGGGCGTAGAGGTTTTTCCCATCCGCAGAGGCGTGAAGCCGGGCGACCGTAACGCCGCGGGACCGCGCTTCATCAAGCACTTTTTCGAGCAAAAGGGACGCGATGCCCCGCCTTCTGTACTCCCCGGCCGTAAACATGTTTGTGATGTACGCCATTTGACCGGACGGATTTGAAAAGGACGGCGGCAGCTGATGAAAACACACGCCGCCCGTCGCGATGACAACATGCTTATCCACCGCTAGCCATGAAATATAAGACCCGTCAGTAAGGCCGTTATTAAAAAAAGCACCAAGCGCGGCATCGATGTCACCCGACGGGGACATGCCCTCGTCGGCAAGCTGCCGCTTACGCAGCGCCACAAGCGCGCGGACATCATCAAGCGTCGCTTTTCGCAGTTCCATTATATCCCTCCGCGTACCCGGTTACAACTTAATAGTTTAAACTTTAAGAGCAAAAGGATCACAGTCTTTATCGGCGTTCCAAATATATTCTATTGAATCGGCGACGCCGCGCGCCACATCCGCGCCATGCAAATCAGAAATAAATCCCAACACCATATCCATACCGGCCGAAACGCCTGAGGATGTGTAAAAGCGCCCGTCAACCACCCAGCGCGCCTGATCCACCCATTTGACTTCCCCGTTCACACTCTTAACCCACTCGAAGGCCCTCTTGTTTGATGTCGCCCGCCGTCCGCTGAGCAATCCCGTTTTAGCCAACAACGCCGATCCCGTGCAGACCGTCAAAACAAAGGCGGCCTGGTCGCAGGCCTTTGCAATTTCCTTAATAAAGATACTGTCCAAAACAAGCTGTCTCGTTCCCATCCCGCCAGGGATAAGCAGGATACAATCGCTTCTCATTTCCTTTATGGGACGTGTATTCACCTCTATCTTCTGGCTGCTTGTCACCATGCCGCCCGTCAGAGAGTAATAACCGAGGTTCCACACTTCAGGCATCCGTCCCGCTATCTCAGCCGGGCCGAATGCGTCAAGAGTCTCAAAGCCGTCGAATAAAACAATGTTAAAATCCGTCATTTTACAGTCTCCGGGTTATTTCAGCACATCCAGTGCGGGCTTCCATCTTCCATTATTTACGCGCCTTCATGCGCAGATCCTTATTCAGAATTTTTTTGCGCAGCCTGATGTTTTCCGGCGTGATCTCAATAAGCTCGTCCTCGGCGATAAACTCAATGGCTTCCTCGAGGCTCATGTTGCGGTGCGGCACAAGGCGCAAAGCGTCGTCCGAACCTGACGCGCGTATATTGGTGACATGCTTTTTCTTGCAGACGTTGACGACAAGGTCCTCGGCCTTGGGCGACTGCCCGACGATCATACCCTCATACACAGGCACGCCCGGCCCGATGAAGAGCGTGCCGCGCTCCTGCGCGTTGTAAAGGCCGTATGTCACGGATTCCCCCGATTCAAAGGCGACGAGCGAGCCCGTCAGGCGTGTGGGGATATCGCCCTTATAGGGCTTGTAACCGGCGAAAAGCGTGTTGAGCACGCCCTCGCCGTGCGTGTCCGTTAAAAACTCATTGCGGTAGCCAAAGAGGCCGCGCGCCGGAATAGTGAACTCAAGGCGCATCCGGCTGCCCTGCGGCGCCATATGCGTGAGCTCCCCTTTGCGCTGGCCCATGCGCTCCATCACAGCGCCCATATACTGCTCGGGCACGTCGATGACAATGTTCTCCATCGGCTCGCAGGTGACGCCGTCAATCTCGCGCATCAGCACGCGCGGCGGGCCGACCTGGAGCTCGTAGCCCTCGCGCCGCATCGTCTCAATGAGGATGGAGAGGTGCATCTCGCCGCGCCCGCAAACGCGAAAGCTCTCGGTGGAATCCGTATCCCTCACGCGCAGAGACACATCCTTGAGCAGCTCGCGCGCGAGCCTGTCGCGCAAATGGCGCGACGTCACATATTTGCCGTCCCGCCCGGCAAAGGGGCTGTCGTTGACGGAAAAAGTCATCTCAACCGTCGGCTCCGATATCTTAACAAAGGGCAAGGCCTCAGGCGCCTCGGGGGCGCAGATCGTGTCGCCGATTGAAATATTCTCAATACCCGAAAGGCAAATAATATCGCCGACAGAGGCGAATTCGGCAGGCACCCGGCGCAAACCCTCTATCTGGTACAGGTTCGTGATTTTGGCTTTCTGGGGCTCGCCTTCGCCATCCCACTGGCATACGACGACATCCCGGTTTGGGCTGATGGTACCGTTTTCAATGCGCCCGATAGCGATGCGCCCGACATAATCATTGTAGTCAATGGACGACACAAGCATCTGGAACGGCTTTTCGGGTTCGCCCTCCGGCGCGGGGATATGGGAGAGAATGGTGTCGAAGAGCGGTTCGAGATCCACGCCCTGCTCCGTGTGGCTCATTGACGCCGTGCCTTTGCGCCCGGAACAGTAGACAATGGGGCTGTAGAGCTGATCCTCCGTGGCCTCAAGGTCCATGAGGAGCTCGAGCACTTCCTCCTCAATTTCATCGGCCCTGGCGTCGGGCCGGTCGACTTTATTGACAACCATGATGATTTTATGCCCGAGTTCCAGCGCTTTGCCGAGTACAAAGCGCGTTTGCGGCATCGCCCCCTCAAAGGCGTCGACAAGGAGCAGCACGCCGTTGACCATCTTGAGCACACGCTCCACCTCGCCGCCGAAATCAGCGTGGCCGGGCGTATCAACAATATTGATCTTCACATCCTTGTATGAGACCGATGTGTTTTTTGCCAAAATGGTAATGCCGCGCTCGCGCTCGAGGTCGCCGGAATCCATCACGCGATCCTCCACCACCTGGTTTTCGCGGAACGCGCCGCCCTGTTTGAGCATTTCGTCCACCAGCGTTGTCTTGCCATGATCGACATGCGCGATGATGGCGATATTCCTTAAATCTTCGCGAATCAAATAAGAAGTCCCCTTTTGAAAATTGGATTGACTTAAACAATTAATTTTATTATAACGGGGGAATAAAGTCAAGCCTCTTCGCTTGACCAGCGCCCCATATTGATTTCATGCTTTTCTATATAAACAGCGCTCATCTCTTCCGGCGTGATACCGTAACAAAGAGCGACATCATTAAAGTACATCAGGGTGTCGCACAGCTCCTCGATAAAATGGTGGCGCACAGCCCCATTGTTCACAATGGCGCGGTCTCCCTCTTTTTTTATGATATCGGCCGCTTCGCCCGCTTCTATAATCATCCATAAAAGTTTGTCCCGGGCAATTTCGGGGCACAAAGCACGCCATTTATCCTTATACTTCTCTTGCAGCATCTTTTGCATGTCCTGCATCCCGGTAAAATTAATATCCGTCATTTGCATCCCCCATCCTAAACCCCGCCGCCCGCAGAGCGCGTTAAAAGCCAAAACACTAAAAGCCGCTGCTCAACGATCACTCGTAAACGCATTCTGTGTGGAATGCACCCGCTCAACGGCATAAATAATCCATAATCTCTTTTTCATCGACCGGATACTGCGTATCAACAGATAAAATCTCCACGCCTTCCGGTCTGAGCATCCCCGCCATTTCGGCTTCAAACTCCATTTGACTGATACCATGCGTCCGGCTCTGGCTTTTCAGTATCGGCCGGGATGAGCGCCGGTGATTGATCACAGCGACATCCCGCACAGAACATTCCATCATCTTGTACGCAGCGCCATGCCGCGCCGCGATGGCGCGGCCCCTTTGGGGTATGGCCGGATACGCGCAGGGCGTGTCGATCACCACACTTAAACCACATCCCAAATGGTGATCGGCTAAGGAAAAAATCACATCATACGCTACTTTTCCAGCGAACTTGAAATCAATGCCGTCGTCAAACGACGTCATAATGGACGTCTTGACAACATCCAAATCCAGAATAGCCGCCGGAAAAAGCGCGGCGATTTTTTTGGCCATAAAAGATTTTCCCGCGCCCGGTATGCCGGAAAGCTGGCAAAGAAACATACGCGCCCCCCTCTTTTGGCAAAACA